>JANQRD010000052.1 GCA_028284725.1 Allomuricauda sp.
CAGGTTTCGCTTTCGTGTAAAAGCTTCGACTTCCTGAATCATAATAACCCAGACCTTTCAACCAATATTTTTCACCCCCATTCAATAATCGCTGTCCAATATCGCCATCCAGCACCGTGAACAAATGTTCTTTATCCCTGAACAAAAAAGGCAATCCGAAAATCTTCATGTCCGGGGAGAAATTCTCCATAACTGCCGCCGATACCTTAGTCATGTCCAAGCTACCTATCTGTAACAATTCCAAACATTGCCTTTCTGTTCCCAATTGTTGATTGGGATAGATTTCCATGGCCATTGTACCCTCAGAGATTTTTTCCAAATCCTCGGCCATGTACAACATAGCTTTGTGGACTGGGTGGTTAATATCCAATCCATGGGCCATTTTAATAACTCTTTTGCGGGAAAGGTCCTGACAAGAACAAATACAGATTATAAGTCCAACAAGGGAAAATATTTGATAGGGTTTAAACATTTTGAAATGGGTTGCTTCCTTGTTGCTTAACTGATCTGTTTGGCATTTTTTTAAAGGAAAAATATTCAGATGGATTATGGTAACAAATGTCCGATACTATTTTTCCTAAAAATGGAATATCGTCGGGAAGCATTCCCTTTTCAATCTCACTTCCGAACATGTTGCATAATATACGCCTGAAATATTCATGTCTCGGGAAAGATAAGAAGCTCCTTGAGTCGGTGAGCATACCGATGAAAGTGCTGATCAATCCCATGTTGGACAGGACGTTCAATTGTTTTTCAATGCCATCCATTTGGTCCAGGAACCACCATGCCGATCCATATTGCACCTTGCCTTTTACGCTACCATCGTTAAAATTGCCAGCCATGGTAGCAAATACCTCATTATCTCTAGGGTTTAGGTTATAAAGTATTGTTTTGGACAATTGTTCGGTCTTGTCCAAATGGTTTAAAAACCTCGCTAGACTTATAGCTTGAGGAAAATCCCCTATTGAATCGAATCCAGCGTCCCTACCAATCTTGTCGCCCAATCGGGAATTTACGTTTCGTAAAGCCCCTAAATGAAATTGCTGGACCCATCCATGTTCATGATAGGATTTGCAAAGATGTTTTAACACTTCACATTTAAAGTATTCTACCTCAATTAAGCTCAGGTCTTTACCGTTTTTCAGTTTTTTGAAAATATCATCAATATCTAAGGTTCCTGTTTCAAAAAAGGGTATGTGGGTCAATCCTTGGTCCGATAGACGACAACCGTGATCATGAAAGAAAGCAATTCTATTGTCCACGGCATCCAGCAGTTCATCAAAACTATTGATCCTCAAATTGGTAGTTTCTTCCAATTTTTCAAGATAAGCCAAATAATCCCGGGTATTTTCCACCGAAAAGACTTTGTCCGACCTAAAGGCCATGGACATGGTCAATGAATCATTTTCCGAAGCAAATGCTCTGTGATACCTTAAATCGTCCGTTGGATCGTCCGTTGTACAGATGGCTTCCACTTTTTTTTGCAACAACAGACCTTGGGTAAAATGCGATTCCCTTTGCAATTGACGTGAAGCAATATTGTAGATTTCTTTTGCATTGGCTTCGGTCAGAATACTATCGATTCCGAAATAACGTAAAAGTTCCAAATGTGTCCAATGATACAATGGATTACGGACGGTATGTTTTACAACACTAGCCCAACTTTTGAATTTTTCCTCCGCTGCGCCGCTTCCAGTAATGTATCTTTCATCAACACCAAGAGCCCGCATTGCCCTCCATTTATAATGATCTTCTTCAAGCCAAACCTGGGTCAGATTTTCAAACTGTTTGTTTGAAGCAACATCCTTTGCCGACAAATGATTGTGGTAGTCAATGATCGGTAGGTTTTTTGCATAATCATGGTATAGCTGCTTTGCCGTTTCGCTGTTTAGTAAAAAATCGTCTGTGATAAATGTCTTCATCCTAGTTCCACGCTTTTTTGAATTCCCATTTGCAGACCTCTAAGTTCTGCCAGACCCCTTAACCTTCCAATACCAGAATATCCTGGGTTTGTAACTTTTTTTAAATCATCGAGCATTTGATGACCATGATCTGGACGCATTGGCATCCGAACATCTTTTCTTTTTTTCGCAATTCTTCTCTTCTGTTCTTTTAAAAGAGCCTTCATAACACCATACATATCCACATCACCTTCTAGATGATTGGCTTCATAAAAATTACCTTCTTCATCTCTTTTAGTACTTCTAAGGTGTATAAAATGGATGCGGGAACCCAAACGCTCAATAATGCCCTCCAAATCATTGTCACCTCTTACACCAAAAGACCCGGTACAGAATGTTAAACCATTGTTCTGACTTTCAACGGCCTTATAAATATCCAAAACATCCTGTTCGGTACTTACCACTCGCGGCAAACCTAATATGGGATAGGGTGGGTCATCGGGATGGATACACATAAGAACACCGGCCTTTTCGGCTGCAGGAATCACCTCTCGTAAAAAGGCGAATAAATTTTCTTTTAGCTCAACTGCGCCAATGTTGTCATAGGTTGCCAAAACTGCATTGAATTGCTCTAAGGTATATCCTTCTTCAGCTCCGGGCAAACCTGCTATGATGTTTTTAACAAGCTTGTCTTTTTGCTCATCTGTTGAACTTTCAAAGTACTCTTTAGCAGCTGCTACTTGTTCGTTCGTATAATCATTTTCCGCTCCCGGACGCTTCAATAGGTATAATTCGAAAGCAGCAAATGCTTTCGCCTCAAAACGCAAGGCTTTTGAGCCATCGTCAATTATATAATCCAAATCGGTTCGCGTCCAGTCCAAAACGGGCATGAAATTGTAACATACTATGTCAATACCACATTGGCCCAAGTTTATAAGAGTTTGCCTATAGTTGTCAATATAAATTTGATAGTTTCCAGAGCGTGTTTTGATATCCTCATGTACCGGAACACTCTCCACGACTGACCAACTTAGTCCAGCAGCCTCAATAATTCCCTTCCTTTCCTGGATTTGTTCAACAGTCCAGACGGAACCATTGGGTATATGATGTAAAGCACTGACAACACCTGTTGCTCCTGCTTGTCGTATGTCTGCTAGTTTTACTGGGTCATCGGGACCATACCAGCGCCAAGTTTGCTCCATATATTGATCGTGATTTAATATTTTGTAAACTCATCCATAATTTGATTGACAATCACACCTTCTTCAACGCTACATGGATTATCCCCATGTCCCAAAAAATAATCAACGGTTTTTTGAATGAAAGGTTGTTGGATATGTTTTGGATGTTCGAAACGTAAAGTCTCTTCTTTTGCATCCGTTATGATGATAATTTCGCTTCCAAAAAATGAGAACTCTATCAGGCCTTTACTTCCATAGATTTTGCAACTATCCTCTTCCATCTTTTCCGGAACATCAAAACACCATATGCCTCTGAACAAAGTACCATTCTCGAAATTGATATAACCGTTTACGGTATCACTTTTACCACTTTCTTTAGGTTGGGAACAACCATTGATTTTTTTGTGTTTTCCGAAGAAGTATAGCATTAAATCTATTTGATGCGGTGCAATATCGTGAAAATGCCCCCCTCCAGAAATCGCTGGATTCAATCTCCAGTTTGCCTCCTCTTTGTGCTTTTGTAAATATTTTAAATCTACAAATTCAACAGTTCCAATGACATTGGAAAAAATCAATTCCCTTAGTTTCAAAAACATTGGCAGCTCCCTCCGATAATGTGCAATCACAAGTTTTTTCGAAGTTTTTTGAACAGCTTCCCTCAATATGTATGCCTCCTCCTTTGAAACAACCATGGGTTTTTCCAAGTACACATCCTTTTCGGCCTTCAATGCTTCTTGCGCAAGGTTTAAATGTGATGAAGGTGGAGTAGCGACATAAATAGTATCAATATTCTCATCGTTTAAGATATCTGAAAGCTTATCATACCATACGGGGACCTCATGTCTTTTTGCAAAATCTTTGGCTTTCTCACCATTTCTTCTCATTACTGCATGCAGTTCAGAACAATCACATAACTGAAAGGCGGGACCGCTTTTTACCTCGGCCACATCACCGCAACCGATTATTCCCCATGTACATGTTTTATGTTCGTCCAGTTCTTTCAAATTGACCTAATCTTCAGTTATACTCCACTATAGGCTGAGAATCCACCATCAATAGGTATGACAATACCCGTAACAAAGGACGAAGCATCATCACAAAGAAACAAGCTAGAGCTTATTAGATCCTCGGGCTTACCGTATCTCCCCATAGGCGTCTGATGGATGATTTGTTTGCCTCTAGTTGTCAAGCTTCCATCCTCATTGGTCAATAATGTTCTATTTTGCTCGGTCAGGAAAAACCCTGGCGCAATGGCATTAACACGAATCCCCACTTTTGCAAAATGAACCGCAAGCCATTGCGTAAAATTGGACACCGCCGCTTTCGCCCCACTATATGCCGGAATCTTAGTTAACGGTGTAAAGGCGTTCATTGAAGAAATATTGAGAATACTGCAACCATCCCTTCCCACCATGTCTTTGGCAAAAATCTGACACGGCAATAATGTGCCTATGAAGTTGAGATTGAAGACAAACTTAATGCCTTCGGTATCCAAATCGAAGAAAGTCTTGAGTTCCTTAGAAGTGTTGCTCAGGTCTTCTTCCAAAAAATGGGTATTGGAAGTCGTTCCCAACGGATGGTTTCCACCGGCACCATTGACAAGAATATCACAAGGTCCAAAGGATTCATTAATATTTTTTTTAGCTACCTCCATAGATTCCCTATCAAGTACATCCGCAGATAAGCCCATGGCAACACCACCTTTGGCATTGATATGGCTGGCCACTTTATCCGCCGCTTCCTTGTTCAAATCCAAAACTGCCACCTTATATTTTTTTTTAGCAAAAGCTTTCGCCAATTCGCTGCATAAAATACCTCCCGCACCGGTTAGAACCACTACTTTACTCATCTCTTATCAGGAATAATTGATTATTTGATTGTAATTTAACTATGCGTCTTCCATAATGTTTCGTGTACGCACACGCTAAAATAGAAAAAAAAGTGTGCGCACACAAAAACTATCTCTCTTAATTGGTATTTTATTATAAAACAGCTTATTTTGAAGTTGGGATCAATCCTTGAACCCATTACTTTTCGTATCTAAACAATTCTTAAATGATAACAATAAAGGATATTGCAAGACTGGCCAAGGTTTCCGATGGGACCGTTGATCGTGTAATTCACAATCGGGGAGGTGTATCTTCCAAGACGGAAGAGAGGATACGAAAGATCCTTAAAGAGCATAATTTCTCACTTAACCCCATTGCCAGTGCCCTTGCATCAAAAAAAAATTATAGGATCGGTTGTCTTATCCCGAAACATGACAAAAAGAATCAATTTTGGAAATCTCCATCTTTAGGGATTTTAAAAGCGGCGGAAGAAGTAAAGAACTATGGGGTCCAAGTTGAAGTTTGCTACTTCAACCAGCTCAGACCTTCATCTTACATCAGGAAGTTTGATACAATGATCAAAGACAAACCCGACATTTTTATTTTGGCCCCAATATTTGCCTCAGAAACCAAATATATTGCCAACCAACTTGAGTCGCTCAACATTGAATACATGTTCATCAATATTGATAATGATGAATTTAACAACGTTTCATTTATCGGTCAGAACTCCCATACGGCAGGATATGTTGCTGGTAAATTGATGAGCTTAAGCTTACCGGGAAATAGTGTTTGCGGTATTGTACAGACCCGTGAAAACATTGCCGACCACAATGCCATATCAAACCGAATCAGGGGATTTGAAGATTATTTGAAGGAACATGGAGTGTCTATAAAAACCAGGGCGCTGAGAATAGATTTGGAGGATGATTCGTCCGATTTAAAAAAAATAAAGACCTTTTTGGAATCCGATAAAAATGTGTTGGGTCTTTTTGTTCCCTCAAGTAGGGCCTCTTATGTTGCTTCATTATTGCCTGAGAGCGTTCGTCCCTCAAATTGCACTCTACTTGGTTATGATACCACTGAGGACAATATCTTTTATTTAAAAAATGGAAAAATCCAGTTTTTAATTTCCCAAAGATCTTTTAATCAAGGTTACGAGGCGGTGCGAATGATGACAGACTATTTGGTTCAGAAAAAAACTCCAGAGGAAAAAATATATTCTCCAATCCAAATCATTATAAAAGAGAATGTTGATTTTGACAGTCGATATAAAAAATCGTTTGCAAAAGAGCTTACAAACGGCGTTGGCAAATAGGAAAATACTGTTTTCCATTGGATTGTTTTTCTTGTTTATTGGTTGCAGGACTGATGTCCATCCTATAGACGCCTCCAGCATTCCCCAATCGACACCCAAGGGTATGGTCTGGATTCCTAAGGGTAGTTTTTACATGGGAGCACGTGACCATGATAAGAATGCTCTGAGTAGGGAAAAACCAAAGAGAAAATTCAACGTTGCTGGATTCTTTATTGATATAACGGAAGTCTCTAATGCACAATTTTCAAGATTCGTTGAAGAAACTGGTTATATCACATTGGCAGAAAAACCAGTTGATTGGCGGCTTCTGAAACAAGAGTTGCCCAAAGGAGCACCAAAACCACCTGATTCACTTTTGCAAGCAGGATCTCTAACGTTTAAAAGGGTGGATGTGTCTATAAACAAATTAAATGATATTTCCCAATGGTTGCAATGGACCACAGGGGCAAACTGGAAGCATCCGTATGGACCACATAGTTCCATTTTGGGGAAAGAAAACTATCCTGTGGTACATATTGCCTATGAGGATGCCATTGCATATTGTAAATGGGCCAATAGAAGACTTCCTACGGAAATTGAATGGGAATATGCTGCCAGAGGCAAAACAAAAGGCTCTATTTTTTTTGGGGTGACAATGAGACTTTACTCAGTAGCAAGGCCAACACTTGGGAAGGTATATTCCCAAATGATAATAGCAAACTAGATGGTTATGTTCGATTGGCTCCAATTAAAACATATGATTCCAACTCTATGGGTTTATTTGATGTGGCAGGTAATGTTTGGGAGTGGACCTCTAATTCTTTCATAAATGAGAAAGGAAAATATGATAGGTACCTTAAGGTGATAAAAGGTGGTTCTTTTTTATGTAGCAAGTCCTATTGCTATGGTTACCGTCTCTCAGCAAAAATGTATCAAAACATTGATTCCTCTACCGAGCATATTGGGTTTAGCACGGTATATTCTCCACGATAAGTTAATTGGAGAAGGATTCTAGATATTCCTTACTTTTTTTATGCAATATTTTTTTTAATCTTTCAATCACTTCTGGTTGCTCCCCAGCAATATTCCTTGTTTCCTCTGGATCAATACAATAGTCATATAGTTGGTAGCTTGTCTCCCCTTCTTGATTGAATTCAATTAAACGATAACGGTCCGTCCTTACAGTGGCACAATTGCGCCAAAATCCGAATGCATAATTTTCTTGTTGATATAGATTGCCTTTGAAAAATCCTGCAAAACTATTTCCATCTAAAGTTTCCATATTCGATATGTTTGCCAACTCGCACAACGTTGGATAAATATCCACACTTTCAACAATTTCATTAACAGCTGAAGTGTTCCTTGTTCCAGGAACTTTGATAATAAGAGCGCTTTTTAAAGCTTTTTCAAAGGGCGAATGTTTTCCCCAAATAGTTTGGTCACCTAAATGCCAGCCGTGATCTCCCCAAACTACAACAATGGTCTCATCCTCCAGGTTAAGGGCTTTTAACTTTGACAATACCCTACCAATTTGTGCATCCACATAACTTACCGAAGCAAAATAAGCACGTCGCAATTTTCTTGCATATGTATCACTAAATTGTTTACCCGCCTCTGCTTTTTCCTCTCCAAGTCTATAGCTGTTGAATTCATTACTATTGTGAACACCCAAACTATCAATACCATCAGGGATGCTCGGGTTTTCGGCCAAAGGGATTTCATTTTCATCATATAAATCCCAATATTTTTTTGGTGCATTGAAAGGTAGATGTGGTTTAAAATAACCTATTCCCAAAAAAAATGGTTCTTTTTTAGTTTCTAACTCTATTAACTTTTTGATAGCTAATTTCGTTGTCAATCCATCTGGATATCCATCGTCTTCAACATCTCCCTCTTCATAGGGTTTTACGTTTTTATTTTTGTTTTGCCTATTAGAACCATCCGCGTAGCTGAAAAAGGCGTTCCAGCCCGTATCCCATTTTCCAGCATCAAAGACCATTTCATCCCAACTACTGGGTAGTTCCAATTTCTTAGATGGTTTTTCTTCGTAACCGTAAACCAGCCCATCAGGCGAATGACTTACCTTACCAACTCCTACCGTATAGTAACCATCGTTTTTTAAATGATGGATAAAAGATTCCGGGGTATTTTGATTTGGTTTGTTAGCTATTTCCTTAACTATAACTTCATTATCAATGTCCGATTTCTTCTTCGGGTACATTCCCGTTAAAATGGAATATCGAGAAGCGCCACATGTCGGTACTTGAACATAATGGTTATTAAATAATATACCTTCTTTTGCCAGTTGGTCCAGATTTGGCGTATTCATATAATCATAACCGTAAGCACCCAATTGTGGACGTAGGTCATCGACAAAAAAGAAGAGAATGTTCGGCGGGTGATGCTCCTTTGAACTGCCCGACATGCAACTGAACAATACTGAAAAAAGCACCAGAGCTAAAGTTGTATTGTAAACTTTTAATTTTTTATGGAACTTTACTACTTTCAAGATTCAATCAGAATTATTTATCTGCTTTTACCTGCTTAATATCTCCGTAAATGCGCATTCTCGGGTGTACAACAACAGTCCTATATTCATATTGCGTGTCTTGGTCAAGATTGTTCAATTTGATAGAGAACACTCCGTTTTTATTTACTTCTATTAAAGTAGATGTTTCCCAATTGGTATTATAGAGATTCTCCACAAAACCCGCATATTTTCTATATTCAAAACCTACTTTTAGTTTTTTGGAATTTCCTGTTTTCAATAATTCCCCATAGAGGGCAACTACATTATTCTCTAGTTTACCTTTGCCAGTTTTAATTACTGGCGGACTCAGTGCAGGTTCTACATTTTCTAGCTTTACAACAATGGGATTGTGCCATTTGCTGTTATTGTAAATTCGTTGTGCACGAACCACTGAAATATGCAATCCGTCTTTTTCTGATTCAAATGAAGATTTTGCGTCTTTATTGGGATTATATTCTACTACTTTATCATTTTGACCAAGCACACTTATTTTAGTTTGCGGCGTAGCCTTAACAGAACCAATTACAAATTCCTTTCGTTCGCCTCGTTTCCATTCTGGCAACTTGGTAATAATGGCATATACTGTTTTTTTGTCCTTGGAAGCCGTAAACCAAACATCATTTTCTCTTGTAACAATCCAGGGACGAACATTTTGTATTGCTTCTTGGTTAATAAAATTCCAGGCCGATAGCTCCGTTAGGTTTCGGGCTTCTGGATTTGGAATTTCGCCAAAGGCATCCAACCCAAGGTTTAACAATAAATTTCCGCCTTTGGCACGTGTTTCAATAAGTAACTCAATAATTCTACTTGCAGATTTTAACTTGTCCTTAGTAGGTTTGTATTGCCATTGTGTACCCATGGTAACACAAGATTCCCATAAATTGTCGTTTGCAACACCAGGTAGTTTTTGTTCGGGAGTACTCACCGCACCACGTGTGATTACAACATTGGGTTGCAATTCCCAAGCCTCTTCTTTGCAAGGTCCTTTAGGATTTCCATCTATAAACAAGATATCTATTTTACCATAATTGGTAAATAACTCATGGGTTTGACGGCGAACCAAATCGTTATACTTTTTTTGAACGCCAGCGCCTAGTGTTAAACCGCGTCTTCTAATGATAACATCATTATCGTACAAAAATTTGAAGTCTTCGGGCGAATAGTAAAACCCAACCGCCAAACCGGCCTTACGCACACCGTCAACATACTCTTTTAACACATCTTTTTTATATGGCGTATTAATAATGTTAAAGTCGGTCGTTTTAGTATTCCACATGCAAAAACCTGAATGGTGCTTTGCTGTAAAAACCACATATTTCATACCAGCAAGTTTGGCCTGCACTGCAATTTTGTACGGGTCAAAATCTGTAGGGTCGAAGGTTTTAGGTAATTCGTTAAAAAAGCGATTTGTATAATCATCTGAAGCACCTACCATGGAATGGCTGATTACAATTCCTAACTGACTGTCTAGGCTCCAATGGATAAACATACCAAAACCCAAATCCCTCAACCATTCCTGACGCTCTAGTTTGTTGAGATTGAATATTTCCTCTTTCTGGTCATTTGCTATCTGTGCTTCAAGGTTGTTTGTTAAACAAATAAAGGCGATAATAAAAAGGAATTTTTTTATTCTCATAGTGTTAAACCTCCTCTCATTAATTAATTGAGAATAGAATTTCAAAATTTGTCCGATTAATTATTTTCATTCAAATAAAAATCCCGTAACGTAAAGAATGCTTTCTTTTTAATCCCCTGTTCTGAGATCAATCCTTTACGGTTAAAATCTGCCTGTATTCTTCGTAAATGCCTTCTGTGTGAACGGAAATCCATTAGAATCCAAGGTGATGTACCTGCTAGGAAATCGATGTGACGCATCATCTCTATGTTATTTCTATATACGGCATCCTGATATTCTTCCGTCCATCTTTCATTTTCATCTCCATAAAGTCCTTGTAGCGCTCCTCCACCAACTTCACTCATGATCATCGGTTTGTCAAAATGATTTTCCCAACGCCAATTGGCACATGACTCAGGCTTTCCACCATACCATCCACAATAGCTGTTGATTCCAATAACATCTACATGTGCGCCCAATTTATCTTCAATTAATTTAACATTTTTACTGCCATTTTGTGTGTCTAATGCGGCTGTTACCAAGCGAGTATCATCCAATTCACGGACACGTTGTGCCAGTTTTGATAAAAACGACAAGCGGGAATCTCCTTCGGGAGTTTCATTGGCAACCCCCCAAAGTACAATGGCCGCTCTGTTTTTGTCCCTGGAAATCATTTCGGTCAACTGGGTTTCAGCGTTTTTATAGGTCTCCGGATTATCAAAGAGTACTGTCCAGTATACCGGGATTTCAGACCAAATCAACAGTCCCATTTTCTCTGCCAAACGCACCATAGTTTCGTTATGGGGGTAATGTGCTAACCTAATATAATTACAGCCCAATTCTTTGGCCCAATTCAGTAAAATTTTGCATTCCTCTTCCGAAGTGACCCTTCCTGTTTTGTAGGGCGCTTCCTCATGGATGCTTATTCCCTTTAAGAATATGGGTTCGCCATTCAACACTATCTTGGAGCCTTTGGTTTCTATGGTTCTAAACCCTATGTCATCGGAAATCTCATCTGATTCGGTACTGATTTTCACGCTGTATAGCTTGGGGTTTTTAGGTGACCATAAAGTTGGCTTTGCCTTGAGCTTAAATGTTGCTATTCCATTCGAAGCAACGGCAGTCACTTTCTTTTTTAACTCAGGAATTTCTATGGCAACATTTCCTGTTTGGTTTTTATTTGATAAAGTCACCCAACCCTGTATGTTATCTTTTTTATCCTTTCTGTACGTGATTCCATAATCTAAAATGTGGTTATCTGGAACATTAACCAAATGCACGGAACGTGTGATGCCCCCATAATTCCACCAATCCGTATTTATGGTTGGAATGGCTTCGCGTTTGCGCTTATTATCAACCTTTACCACCAAATGATTGTCTCTTTCTTTCAATTTACCTGTTAGGTCAAACTGAAATGGTGTATACCCCCCAATATGTTGTCCCAATTTTTCACCGTTAAGATAAACGTGGGCTTCGTAATTAACAGCTTCAAAATAGAGATAGGTTTTTTGTCCTGATTTTTCGGTATAATCAAAAGTACGCTTGTACCAAACTGATCCTTCGTAATAGTAGAGTTTTTCCATTTGCGTGTTCCAATCTCCAGGCACCATAAGCTGGTAGTCCGTATCAAAATTGTACTCAATCAAATCGGATGGTTTTTTCATTTTTTTATTTGTGAAAAATCCATTTTCCCTTGGCTGCCATCTATGGTTGTAATATCCATTTTCAAGGGGGTCGACAATAACTTGCCAAAGCCCATCCAATGGCTGTTTATCTCGAGACCCTATGTTTTGAAGAACAAATGTATTTTCGGATATCGCACCTTGCGCAGTTGTAACAATACATTTCGAACAAAATATCAAAATGAGAATTAATTTTATAGGTTTCATGTATTACGGATTGTATTTAAGTTCTAAATATTTTTTTGCATAACGTTTCCCCATTTCAATTTGCGCATCTCTGCTAAAGTGGAGTGAATCGCCCAAATGCCCCAAATTGGAAGCTTTTATGTAATCTATATTGGAAATATGTTCTTTTAGTTTGGAAATCGTTTTGTTAATACTATCTGAGGTACCTTTCCAGTTTCCAATCTCTCCAACAATGACGGGCACATCGGCTGTATTTAGGTCTTTTCTCAGGTTTTCGATAAAGGTTTTAAAACGCGGCGCGTAGTCCTTCCATTTTTTTCTGTCCGCTTCACCTTGATGCCATAAAATCCCCTTTAAGTTTCCTTTTTTTTGAGCTTGCAGAACACGTATTACAGCTTTGTTGTAGTACTCGCTTCCTTTTTTCCATTCGGTCAATTGGGTGCCTCCTCGTGCATTAACCACCAGACCTATTTTTCTTCCATCTCTCACTATTTCTTGAGCAAAGGTCCAAGAAGGTCCAATTTGCTGCATACCTATTCGCTTGCGAACCGTTGAATATCTGTTCAATGGGTTTTTTGCCTGTTCCCACTCCTGTTTATCATTGAACAGAAATACATTTTTCATCAACAGGGTGTCATCGGCTTGCATCACTGCCCTACCTGCCATATTGGATTGCCCAATACAGAGAAAGAAATCTATTTTTTCCTCAGATGAATGGGAGGTCTTACTTTCTTTACAGGAGACAATAAAAAATACCATCACAAGTACAGAAAAACTTGCCCAAATACTTCGGTTTTTATGAAAGGGCATAGGATTTATCATGCCAATGGTTTTTTTTCGTTTGGGAGCTCAGCCCAAAACATGGAAATAGGATGGCTTTTAGAACATTTCTTAGTTGGAGTCCCATAATTTTCAAAAATCTTTTGGTGATATTGAAGCGTAGTTGTGCTGATGCTTATTTAAGACTGCGTTATCTGCTAAATATGCTAAAAGTTCGATATACTTTTTGTTTTGATAACGGTACAAAACTTCTTTCTCGACTTCTTCAAAAGTTTTTATTTTTTGTATTGGGGTGTTAGTGATAGTGACCACATAAATCCCTTCTTGAACTGATGCAATTTTATATTCCCCAGAACTCAATGTAGTAGCAATCCGTTTGATTATCTCATCAGGATTGTCCTCCCCATAGATGGGAACAGAATCATAAAAAACTTTTTGGGAAAATTCCCCTTTGGGATATTTTTTTGAAACATCGTTCATAGAATATCCCATGTTCAAAAGCTTCATCACCTTTTTTATTTCTTCTTCCGCTGAATCATAAGAGATTGAATTGTATTTAAATCCAAAAGTTTCAACATCGATTTTATCAAAATACGTAAAAGCACTATATTTTATTTGTTCATAGAAATCATTCATAGCCCTATTGTCCGGAGAGAACTCTTCTCTTATAATCTTTTCTTTTACCTGTATTTCCAGATTAGTTAATAAATAATGGTAATAGCTTGGGATATCCATATTTATTGAACCATATATCACATTACCTTTTTCGTGCCTTTTACTTCTGTCATTGTTGTACTTCTTCCAATCTGATTTAAACTCTTCAAAATCAAAACTGTCAATGACCCCATACTCTTTTGCCAAGGCATGTATAATTTTAGTTTTTATGATTTTCTTATCTGTTCTTTCTTTTAGAAAATCCAAAGGGCTAATATTCCCAATAGGTTCAGTCCAAAAATTTGGAGAGTTCTCGATACCATAGTTTTGGTAAAAATGATTGTAAGTCATGGCAATCTCCCTTCTAAGGTGTAGAAGGTATTCCTCTCTGCTAACCTCCATACCATTAATCTCTACAACTGAGCTGTCCAGTAAAAAAGAAGTTTGTTCGTTTTTAGTTGTGCTCCGTTCGAGTTGTACACAAGATGAGCAGAGAATAAAAAGAAAAAAAGTAACTCCGGAAAATAAAAGTCTTGAGGTTTTCAATTTTTTAAGACTAAAAATTTTGTTCTGCTCTCTGAAGAAAAACTTTTACCAGTACTCTTAACAAATTAATAAAAGTGTTGGGTGTTGGCTTCAAAAAGCTAATGTGTTTTCCCTATTAGTTTCTAAACTCCCCTGCGCCAATATCCGGCGCATCCTGATACAATGGATTACCCCAAAAATCAGAACCCCCATTGTTTTCCACTACCCTTCCAGAATCAATACAAGGCGAAGATGCCTGTATTTGATAGCCTGTCAAGATATTGGGATAAAAAGACCACTCGATATCCTGTCTCCCTTTGCCAGGATTCGTTAACATTGGGTCACTTGTAATATAATTAGTTCCTTGAGGTGTTATGTTGTAAAATGCATTGTTTTCGAAGTTCACATTATTGGAATTCCCCCACGAAGAGCCCTCATCTTCAAAATAAAATATGTTATTAAAAAAATCAGTATTATAGGCAGTTCTTCCTGTCTCTCCCGAGCCGAACACGGCCAAGCTGATACCGGATTTGATGTAATGGGTGTTATTATAAATTTTAGCTCTTGTCATCCCTCTTTCTGAATTGAAGCCATAAAAGTATATGGCCTTATCATCGTTTTGCGAAATATTGTATCGAATAACCACATTTTCATTAACAGCCTTTTTCATTATGGCAAACCCCCAATGATTGTCATGACTATAGTTGTATTGTATTTTTGTGTTTTTACAGTTCCAATCCGCATCGTATGCACCTCTATCCTTATCCCCTTCACCTCGATTGCCATAAGCCTCATTAAATTGAATCACAGCATTGTTCGTATTAAAAGTAAAAATACTATGACCCGTATCAAACCTACTGCTATTAATCAAGGTGTTGTGCTCGACCACAGGGTTGTCACTTACCCGGATTATCACATTGTTCCGTCCTGTGTTACTGACCCGATTACCCTTTATGAGCACATCTAAGAAAGGGTAACGGTCCGATGCATTGATTGAGGCATGATTGGATTGGGTAGCTATTCCCAATCCTCCAACATTATCAATGATATTGTCCACAATTTGAAGATCAACATATCTCGAAGGATCTTCACCAAAAGCGGTGAAATAAATACCCCCTGTATCCTTTCCGGCAACATTTCCATTTACATCATGTATATAACAACTCTTGATATAAATGTGGTTTGCCTCAATACCTCCGCTTTTATCCAAAACACCAAGAATTCCCCAAAGTTTACCTTGGTTTTCCGTAGAACCGTTGGTATTGGTGATTTCCAAATTATTTATCTCAATGTACTCAATATTGTTCAAGAGAACAGTTGCTAGCCTATTGTCACTTACGCCTCCTCCATTGATGATAGGCTTGCTTCCATCACCATAACTATCGACGATTATGGGACTGTTTTCGGAACCAGCTCCTTTTAAATCGAGTCTATCATTCCATACTCTACCAGATTTTAATAAAATAGTGTCCCCAGCTTGAAAAAACTTCGAATTCACATTCTGAAATGTTTTCCACGCAGTATCTGGAGAATCCCCTTTTGAAGAATCATCCCCATCCATTGAGTCAATAAAAAAACTTGTTTGCCTCTCTTCTTCAGGAGGTACGTTGTCCTCAGGTTCAGGCAATCCAATCTCAGGCACTTCCATTTCAGGAGGTTCCTCAGTGGAATCGCAAGCATTCAACGCAATCAACAAAAAAAACAAAAACATAAACTTTTCCATTACATCCAACTAAGCAGTAATCTCCCTTAGAGAGGGTATCCTAAGGGAGAATCTACATTGAAAAAAAACTAAAATAACTAACTCAAAACCAATTATTTGATTTGCGTTTATGGAAGTGGTCCCGCTACAACACTGATATCATCGAATGCCAGAGACCTTCCGCTACCAGAATTGGTCCCATCATTCGTATATACTATATTTATATTGAGCCTACCATTTTCATCAGGAATACCTGTTCTCATAAATTCTTGGTATCCTGCTGATCGTCCTCCCAATCCGCCTAAATCATTCAAAATAGGTGTGGTATCACCTGTGACGGTAACATTTAGACCACGCGAACTATCTCCTCCAGGTAAAACATAATAGGTTATAAAGTATTCCCTATTGGGTTGCAATCCCAGGAGTTCAATGTTAAGGGTTGTACCTACACGTCTAAGTTCCAATACCTCCCCACACGGTGGATCAAAGGTATTGTCTGGACATCTGGCAAATTGAATATCTGATCTTAAATCCCGTTCTTCTCCAAGATTATCAGGATCGGTACTAAGGGCAATGGTAGTGTTGGCTAAAACAGTTGGATCTACTTGTTGGTCCGTTCCAATTTCACCATTACCAACTGCGGTGCCATCATCCAAACCAAATTCGAAACCATTGGTGTAAATAACAGTGCCCTCTTCCAGAGGAAGAGGTTCAACTATGTTTCCCACCACCTGTAAGGTTTTGGTAATACCTTGTGAATTTATTTCTATTGTGGTTGAAACGGGACCTCTTTCCGACCTATCTGGCATGTAAAGAACCCTTCCATTGTTTACGATATTGGCAGCTGCAAAAAGTACGGTTTCACCAAAATCCGAAGTTTGGATATTTTCGTCATTTGTTGTTCCCAATTGAAAAAAACGGCCAATTGAAAACCCTTCTCCCGAAATACTAAGGTTGATAGGAAGATCAAGACCTTCACCCTGTATTGAAAAATCTCCCTGTCCAGTACTTCCAGCTGGAATATCACCTAAGTCCACAGTATCACCCGTAACCAAGATTATACCCGGAGCGATTTCATCATCGTCCTCACATGCGGTTATCATGGGTATTATAGAAAGTGTTAGTATGATAACCAATCCGTAATAAATTATTTTTTTTGTTTTCATGGTTCAGTCTTTTAGGTTTAGTACCCAGGATTGTTTTGTACTGGAT
The DNA here is from genome assembly GCA_028284725.1 of Allomuricauda sp. Lineage (GTDB taxonomy): Bacteria > Bacteroidota > Bacteroidia > Flavobacteriales > Flavobacteriaceae > Flagellimonas. The sequence goes on from JANQRD010000052.1 coordinate 17,095, forward strand.
TTTCCACATTGGCATCTATAAACTTTTGTGGGATAGGATAGAGTACATCCCTGAAGTCATCAATGTTTGGACTTGCATTGTCATTGTGCAATCTTGTTCTTGTGACCCAACTATTGGTTCGCAACAGGGTATATCTCCTGTGTTCTTCAGAAAAAAGTTCCCTAGCCCTTTCATCCAATATAAAATCCAAGCTCACATCTCCTGCATTTATTTGGGGAGCGTTTGCCCTGTCACGCAAAGCATTGATTGTTACAGCAGCATTATTGGAATTCCCGTTTAAGAAATAAGCTTCTGCCAACAACAGATATGTATCGGCCAAGCGGAGGTAAATGAAGTCTTTATATGAACGGGATGCCCTATCCGAAGCAGGATCATCCGTAGGATCTAAATTGGTGTCAAAATCCCATTTTCTGGTAAATACCCTGAAACGGTCGTTTCTAGGGTCTGGTTGGGATGGGTCAAATCTCAAAAACAAAGTATCCCCTGGGCTCCCTAAAGAGGCACGATCAATTTCGTTCAACGTCATAAAATATCGCCACGCATGCTGACCTCCTCTATCATCGTTCACATCTAGAAAATCCTCTGCAGAAGTTGCTTCGGAATCATATAGATTCAACATAAAGTTTGTTGCGGATACGCGGTTCAATCCCCTTCCACCTCGTTCTTGTGTTACTGTTAAGCCCGGACCGAATTGCGAAGTGGAATCATAATTGGCGATGAACCATCGTCTCATAATATTGTTCCCTTCACCACCAACTGTTTCGAACTCAGCTGGAAAAATCCATAAAACTTCTGTATTTCCCTCACTAGGGTTGGTATTACCCTCAAGGAACATATCTGAATAGGGAGTTCCAGATCCAGATGCATTTACGCCATACCTTGAGGTCACCAACGACCGTCCACTATTGTTTATCGCATCAAGAGCTGTTTGGATGGCCAAATCGTATTCACCTTCCATAATGTAAAACTCAGTCAAATAATGTTGGGCAACAGCTCTAATGATACTTCCATCATTACGAAAAGAAACTGGAAGGTTTTGTGAAGCAAACTCTAAATCTACCCTAATTTGGGCCCTTATTTCTGATACGGGATTCCTTTCAAAATCTAAGCGAAAGTTAGAACCTGTGGTTTCCTCAACTACCAAAGGCACATCCCCATAAAGAAAGGTAAGATGTCGGTAACACCAAGCCCTTATGGTCCTTGCTTCAGCCGAAATCCTACTCAGAACTTCAGGGGCAATATTGTCGCCAGTAAAATTTTCCGCTCTGTTGATAATGGTATTTGCCACCAACACTGTTTCGTAAAGCCAATCGAAAACTCCTTCAAAACCATTTTGCGCTCTATTGGACAAACTCTCATCTCCCCAATCATTTAAAAAACGAAAAGCATCCGGTCTGTTTCCATACATAATATCGGTACCGTTCATCATAATCTCCGCGACAAGGTTGTTTACGCTTCCTATGGGATTATCATTATTGGGCAATCCAGCACGCTCGATTCGAACATTAGCATATAGACCATTTAATCCCGCATTGAAGCCAGCTTCATCTACGAAAAGATTATCTGGGGCTATGATGTCTTGTGTATCCTGATTCAAAAAATCGTCACTGCACGAAATCAATAATGAAAACGTCAAAAGGCCAAATGCCAAATATCGATGAGCCATCTTTATCTTTTTTTTCATTTGTCTACTTTTTAAAAATTAACATTTAACCCGAATACGTATTGTTTTTGCAAAGGAACTCCTTGCTGATTGGATAACTCTGGATCTAATCCAGTCCAATCGGTAAAAGTCACAAGATTAATTCCGGTAGCGTATAGTTTAATCGAAGTATCCGAGTTTGGAAAGATGTCACCATCTAAAGTGTACGATACGGTAATATCTTTTATTCGTACAAAATCGGCACTTTCAAAGAAAGGAACACTAAAAGGATTCGCCAAAGGACTGTTTCTATGAAATGTGTTGATCGGGTTTTCAGGAGTCCAATGCTCGTTTACAATCCAATTTCTTGTCACACCTCCGAAAACATTTTCTTGAAATCTATTGTTCTCTCGTATTACCCCTCCAACACCTTGGGCAAAAACGCTTAGGGCAAATTTTTTGTATTTGAAAGTCTGTGAAAGCCCAAAGGTTGTTTTAGGATCTCGTTGTCCTTGTACCACTCGGTCGTCGTTTTGGGATATATTACGAACAATTTCACCATTTTCATCAACCGCAGTATTTGCAACATCTCTAACACGGACATCACCAGGCACGGCATCAGGTTGTGCGGAGTTGGCTATATCATCTCCTTCCTGCCAAATACCGTCAAACTGGAAATCAAAATTCGTTCTAATGGCTTCACCCACTATTAAGGTATTGGCCAAATCCTCTTCTGGACCTCCCAAAGAGACTATCCTATTCTCATTAAAACTAAAGTTTCCTGAAAAACTCCAAGTAAAATCTTCAGTATTGATCAACGTACCGCCCAACTGCACCTCTATACCTTTGTTCTCTGTTTCACCGAGGTTGGAGGTGACTTCTTCCAAACCATTTGGAGTAGGTATTTGTCTATCCAGTAATAAATCTCTGGTTTCTGTCAAATAGGCGTCCACCGAGAGCTGAATGTTATTATTGAAAAGTCCAAAGTCAAGACCTATATTGGATGTTTCACTGGTTTCCCATGTCAATCGGTTGTTGGCAAGCGTTCGCGGAACAAATCCTGGAGCTGGATTGGTACCATCTAAGAATGAACGGTTTCTTAACCTGGCCAGATTGTCGAATTCACCAACGTCCTGATTTCCGTTTACTCCATAAGTAAGTCTTAATTTCAGGGAGTTAAACCAACCTCCTTGATTGAAAAAAGATTCGTTATGCACGTTCCATGCAAAGGCAGCGGAGCCAAAATCTCCAAATCTGGTATCTTCCCCAAACCCAGAGAAACCATCTCTCCTGTATGTTAAGGTAAAATTATATCGGTTATCAAACCCATAGTTCACCCTAGCCATCTGAGATAAAAGCTGCGAGGCTAAAAAACGTGACCTTGAAGTAGATTGTATTCCGTTCGCAGCCAAATCAAATTGATTGAAGGTCAATAAATCATTTGGAAACCCAGAGGCTTCGAATTCATCTCTTCTATCCCTTGTTTCTTGGGCGCTATATAAAAGAGTGGCACCGATTCTGTGTTTGCCCCATTCTTTATCATACGTGATTATGTTCTCTAAAAGATAATTTTCTTCCAAACGATCTGTTACTAATGCAACCCCTCCGTTTATCTGACCATTTCTTGTATTACGGCCTTCATAGTTCCTGTCGGAATTTGTTTCATATTCCACACCGGTATTAAGTCGGTATTTTAAACCTTCTACCCATGGAATACTTACCTCTATATAATTTGAAGTGAAGACCCTAAAGCCTATATCCTCATTGATTTCCAATGTTGGCAATAATGGATTGAGAAAGAAAACTGCATCGGGGTTGGGGATAATTCTAAGATCTCCATTCTCTTCAAATGCGGTAGTCAAAGGATTGGCAAAAAAAGCCCCTTGTTCCCCAGAAAATTGAGCATCTTGACCTGAACGATCAAATCTAGCAATTTGAGTTGCAGTTCCAAACTTTACATGCTTGCCAATGTTTACATTGACATTTGCTCTCAATGAAGTTCTTATAAAATCATCTCCTATAGACACCCCTTCCACATCCTGGTGCCCCAACGAAACAAAATAATCTGCTTTTGAAGTCCCTCCCGCAACCGAGAGATTATAATCTTGCCTGATTCCCGTTCGGGTTGCCAAATCAACCCAGTCAACGGATTCGCCTCGGTTCAGAACTTCGATTTCAGAGGCAGAAAGAGATCCAGGCTCCCTAGTCTCCTTAAAAGCAGCAAAGCCTTGTCCAGAATACACTTCTGGCAAGTTTGCAATTTCATTGATTCCGGTATATGTACTGAATGTCACTCTTAACCTTCCTTCAACACCTTTTTTTGTTTCAATTAAAATCACCCCATTAGCACCTCTAGAACCATATATGGCAGTAGAAGATGCATCTTTAAGCACATTGATGGATTTAATATCGTTGGGGTTTATTTCCGCCAAACCACCTGTATAAGGTATACCGTCCAATACAACTAATGGAGTGTTTGAAGCATTAATGGAATTTCGGCCTCGAATTAGAATACCAACATCGCCTTGTTCAGCACTGGATACATTTTGGTTTATGGTAATACCAGGGAGCGCACCCTGTAAGGATTGGGTAAAGTTAGTATTGGGCTTATCCTCCAATCTTTCAACGGAAACAGTCGAAATGGCACCAGTAACATCGCTCTTTCTTTGAGACCCATAACCAACCACAACTACTTGGTCCAAAATGGTAACATCCGCAACAAGTGAAACATTTATCTCATTTGAGCTTCCCACAGTAACTTGTTTCAGAACATACCCAATAGTGCTGAACTCCAAAATTTCTCCCTCACTTACCTGAATACTGTAGTTTCCATCAAAATCGGCAGAAACCCCACGGGTAGTACCTTGGACAATTACATTTGCTCCAGGAATGGGTGTTCCATTATTCTCATCGACCACTTTGCCCGAAACGGCCTTCTCTTGCGCCAGAATAGTTGCATACCCTATAAAAAAGAGAAGAAACCACCTAATCTTTGTTGTTTTCATATAGTAATCATTTATTTTCTAGGTTAGCAATACTTTAATCGATTTTAACTGAAATTAAAACATCATGCAATGGCAATTCAATTATGATTCGTGTACGCACACGGTACTTTTTAAAATAAAATCCTTAACAAGGACCGTAATATTTCGTGTGCGCACACAAATTTAAATACTTTTTTGTATAATAAACAATTTTTCTTCTAAAATATTTTGTTTTCTTGTTAGTCCTATGGTTAAAACAAAGCTTTTGCACGCAATCTAAAGTTAAGCCAAGATGCTTAAAAGTTGATATACAGGATGATTATGAAACTACTTTTTGATGAAAAGAGAATTGATCTCCATAGGTTTTCAAAAAATATAATCCTTTGGCATCTCCTATTGGAAACGTTTTTGAAAGTGGCCCAGTTTGACAGGACTCAGTGGCTCAATTTTGCAAGAATTTGCATGAATATTCATATTATATGATCCGATAATTGTATATATGTATATCCATATATTTATATTGGTCATGCCCCACAATGGCTCAAGGCCTTTTATGGCGTTTCCGTTGCGATAAGAAAGTAGAGCGGACGGGACCTACTTGTTCCCCCGTGTCATCTCCCTGCAAAAAGAGATTCCCGATGTTTTATCTGCCACGGTCAAATGATCGTTACGACCCATGGAACCGGCATGGCAGGTCTTTTCAAAAGGTTCTTTGTGGTAAGGGGAGGGGAAGTCGCTCCCAAAGGGGTGCCGCTCCCTGTGAGGGCATGGTTCCGTCCATGTTTTTTCCTTCCCTTGCCATAATATTTCCCCGGACATCAATAAGGGATTTTCATTAGTCCCATTTGCTGTACATAAAGTTATGTACAGCAATCCCCTTTTCATATTTCAATTGCCATTAGGTTTGCCATAAGTTGATCAGAGGTCACGGAGCAAGTTGTGTTTTTGCTAACAAAAACCCTGCGCACTTCGTTTGCAGATGGCCATGTGACCCGTTAAAACCATTGAGATGGCAAGACCAAAAAAAGAGTTTCATTCACGCAAATCGGTACAGGTCAATATCAGGATGACCGTCCAGGAATATTTAAGGGTCTCTACCAATGCAGGAACACTTGGGATATCCATCACGGATTATATCCGAAAAACATGTACTGGAAAATCCCTGCCGACCAAAAAGGTAAATCCTTTGGACCGGGAACTATTTGTGCAGTTGAGCCGAATTGGCAACAACCTGAACCAACTCACTAGGGTTGTAAACTCAGGTATTCGAGACCCATTTAGTATTTCTAAACAATTAGAGGAGGTAAAAATTCTATTGAAATACCTCAAATCAAATATCGCAAACAATGATAGGTAAGATTGTCATAGGGAAGGATTTTTATGGTGTTCTCGCCTACAATGAAAAAAAGGTAGATGAAGGAGTAGGATATGTTATCGATTCCAATATCGAACATTCCACTCCGGTCAGCATGACCAATGAGTTCAATTTGATAAGGCAGTTGCGACCTAGATTGGGAAAGGCTGTTTTCCATGTCTCCTTGAACTTGCCCCATTCGGATACTTTGAACGATAAAGACTTTGCTTCGTTTGGATGCGATTATCTCATGAAAATGGGGTTTGACAACAACCAGTTCATCATGTACCGCCATACCGATACAAAGCACGAGCATATCCACATCATCGCCAACAGGGTCAGGTATTCGGGGAGGCTGACAAGCGACAGCAACATTAAGAGACAAAGCCGTGAAGTGCTCAATGATCTGGAAAAGAAATATGGACTGACCCAAATTCCGGTAAAGGCCAATTCCAAAAAATCCCTTGACCAAAAGGAGATTGAAAAGACATTGAGAACGGGTAACGTACCCATCAAGCTTATTCTGCAGGATGAAATCGGGAACGCCATTAAAAAAGCAAAGGATACAGCAGAGTTTGTCAAGATCCTTAAAGAGAAAAATATATCGCCAAGGTTCAATGTCAGCAAGACCACAGGCCGGGTATCCGGGATATCGTTCCGATACGAAGCTGTCATATACAAGGGAAGCTCGCTTGGCAAGAAGTATTCATGGAACAATATCATCAAACACATCGATTATGGGCAAACAAGAGACCGTGCAATTGTTCTCGAAAATAGCCATCCAAATGGAGCAACTGCAAAGTCTGCTGGAGCAATCGCAAATGGAACACAAAGAGTTATCAAGGTGCCAGCGGGAGATGCTGAACGGGCTCAAAATGCTCATGAAAAACCAGAGCACCATGTGGCAAAAAATCAAGGAATTGGATGGGTAGCTCCATTGGTAGAGGACAATCCATGGAACGCTTTCAAACTGGAGCTTGACGATATGGATAGGTACAAGCGTAAAAAGCGAAGAAAAAAGAAAGGAAAAGGATTCAATCTTTAGGAGTCACTATGAAAACAGAAACTATTGATAAGGCTAGTAAGCTGCAATCTTTAGAATTGTCTCACTCTGAAATCCAGGTGTTGGAGATGATACGCAGCAAAAGGTTCCTGTCCATCAAATTGGTAATCAAGAACGGGGAGGTCGATGTCATTGAAGGTCTCGAACGGATGGACACGGGAAAGCGTATCATCGATGTGCTGAAACAACATGATTATCAAAATCTGGAGATCAAACAGAGTAACGGTAAGATTGTCTGTGTGAACAGGACATTCAGGAAAAAAATCAATCTTCCCACAAATACCAAGAGTTGTTGACCAATAACTCATAAGTATGGGATAAAAATGGTAATCCCACGAGGGATCAGATCGATTAAAAAAGGGTAAATTAAAGCCTGCTTTTACAAATACGGTAGTGACCTAAAGACATAGGAGCTGCTGACATTTATGGGAAATGTCAAACGCAATAATTGGGCTGAAGCAAAAAAATAGAACATTCAACAGCACATGGCTCAAGACTTACGAAGGTTTTGAAGATTATACGGAAGAGGATGCTGAGAAAATCGTGGAGCAACTCCAACAACTCGCCAACATAGTTTGCGACCATGTCCAAAAAGGGGACATAAATGAAAGTAGCGTGTTAAGCAAAAAATGTAACTGAAAAATAGTTTTATTATCTTTGATAATGGACAAGGTATTCGTTAGTTACGGTATATATGAAATAGCGGAGAAGGCAACCAAAACAATATTATAAACCTGTACGGAGACATATCCCGGAAATATTACAGGACATATGTGCCAGAAAAAATAGATGTTATGGGGGATAATTTGGAATATAATGGATATTTCGGTTCCGTGGAGTATAGTTCAGGGGACGGTGTGCTACACGGAAAGATCATTGGAACAAACGATCTGATAATCTATCAGGGCAGTTCGGTGCAAGAGCTAAAGGAAGCTTTTGAAGAATCTGTCGATGGTTACCTTGAGACCTGTAGGGAACTGGGCAAAGAACCCGATAAATATTTTAAGGGCGTATTCAATGTCCGCACATCCGCTGAGATCCACAGGGAACTTTCGGTAATGGCCGAAAAGAAAAAAATGAAACTGAACGAACTGGTCAACAGGGCCTTTGACTTTTTGGTAAAGAACGAGGATAAAGTCTTGAACCAAGGCACACCCAAATAGGGTAAAACATTTAAAGCTGTTTTGGAAGGAAGTATTCCAATTTACTGTGTAGATTATCATTTAAGAATCAGTGTAAAAGTAATAAATTATAAAAACGATGGAACCATGAAAAACGATCTTAAAGAACTGATCGATATAAAGGACAGGTATCTGGAACTGTCCAAGGGCGTTTTGAACTATGACAAGTTCAACCAATATGCCATTACCCATCACAGCACTGTGATTGAAGGATCGACCCTCTCATTGGAGGAAACTTTCATTTTGTTGGACAAAGGGCTAACGCCCAAGAACCGCCCCTTGGAACACTCCCTAATGGCCACCGACCATCTCAAGGCGCTCAAGCTGATCGCCGAATGGGCCGAATCCAAAAAAATCCTTGAAAGTAGGGATGTCCAGAAACTTTCGGCGATCATTATGAACGGCACAGGATCCAATATATCGACCATGGCAGGTGATTTTGATTCGTCCAAAGGGGATTTCAGAAAGGCTACTGTCAGAAATGAGGATAGGATTTTTATGGACCAGGCCAAAGTTCCCAGAGAGGTCGATCGCCTAATGCGGGAACTGTCATCCACCATCAATGGTTCAAAGGACTTTATTGACAGCTACCTACTTGCATTTGATGTTCATTTCCAGATGGTCTCGATACATCCCTTTGCCGATGGTAATGGAAGGCTATCAAGGCTGTTGATGAACTATGTACAATATTTTCACAATCACCCTATGACGGTAGTTTTTCCAGAGGACAGGAGACAATATTTTGATGCCTTGGAAAACACAAGGAAAAGTGAGGATATTTCAATATTCAGGAATTTTATGTTCCAGCAATCAAAAAAATATTTTGAAAGGGAAATGGAAATTTTGGGCAAGGAGCAAAAACGTTCCAAATCAAAAGACCGTGGAATATCGTTTATCTTTTGAACTATAAGTGACCGATGGGGACAATACAGGAAACATTGCGGAAGTACAAAGAGCTGGACCTTACCATGTCGTTCGAGGAAGAAAGGGAAATGCTCTTCCGGTACGTCCATTTGACCAACAAGCTGCTCACCTTGGCCCAGACCACCCAGTTGTTGTCCACCGATACCATTTCGGGCAATAATATATTAGGACGAGGGACATTTTGGAGCAAAAGGGGATGTACAAGGCCTTGGTCCGGATGCTCAGTGCGGTTGGGAACAAGGAGGAACTCTCCATTTCCCTGATGGTCGAACTGAACTGGTTGGTAGTGGGCAACCTTTGGAAATTGGACGATTTCTATATCGATGCCAAACAAAAGGGTCAGGAAATCGGCAATTTCAAGATAAGCAACAACCTTGTCCAGAGAAGCCGAAACGGAAAGGTATTGGAACGGTTGGAGCCGTTGAGCTCCCCCGATAACGTTCATGAAAACATGGAGAAACTTGTGGCCGAGGTCAAAAAGAGTAGCGCCACGGAGATTGAGAGGGTAGCTTTTTTGGACATGAGCTTTGGCTCCACCAACCCTTTGTGGACGGAAACAAAAGGACCGGAAGGCTCCTTATAAACTTTTTGACGATGAAAAAGGGCTTTCCCCTGTTCGTTTTCGACGACAAGAGCACCAATTACAATTCAGCTCTGGTGGAACAATATTTGGAAAACAGGCCGGGGCTTGTCGAAAATTACATCAAGGATGCATTGTTGGAAAGAATGAACAAGGCCATCGGTCTCAAACAAGATAAAGGGAAAAACAGGGGATTTAGAATGGTTCTTTAATTAGGGTTTAAAAGGTCTAAAAAAATAGCATATGGACTTAGGGGTATTCAATCAATTTGCAAAAAAGGAAAAGGGAAGGGTCATAGGAAAGAACAATACGGCCGTTATCTATACCCGTGTTTCCAGCAAGGAACAATTTGACAACAATGCGAGTCTGACCACCCAACTCAAGTATTGCCAGGAGTATGCGCTGAGGAAGGAGTTGGAAGTGATTGAATATTTTGGAGGCACCTATGAATCGGCAAAGAGCGATGAGCGTAAGGAGTTCCAAAGAATGCTCGGCTATGTCAAAAGGAGAAAGAACATCGGTCATATCATTGTCTATTCCTATGATAGGTTTTCTAGAACGGGTGCGAACGGTGCCTATATCAGCGAACAACTGAAAAAGCAGGGAGTAGCGGTTATTTCGGCCACTCAGGAAATAGACGTGACCACAAGTGCGGGCACGTTCCAAGAAAACCTGTACCACATGTTCTCCCACTTTGATAATCAAGTCCGCAGGGACAAATCCATTACGGGAATGCAGGAAAAGCTGCGAAGGGGATACTGGACGGGAGCCTACCCATTTGGATACACCAATACCAATCCCGGTAAAGGGAAGATTCCAAATTTTGTGATCACAAAAGAGGGCAGGTTGCTGAAACAGGCTTTTTTATGGAGAGCAAATTCCAATATGTCACATGTCGAGATTTCGGAACGCCTCAAAGAAAAGGGATTGAATGTTCACGCAAAAAGACTGACCGATATTTTCAGAAACCCTTTTTATTGTGGACTTATCGTCAATAGCCTGATTCCTGGTGAAGTAATCCAGGGAAAGCATGAGGCCCTGATATCAAAAGAGGTCTTTCTCAAGATCCATAATTTACTTCAAGTAGGCGAAACACCAAGAAAGTATTCCTTCGATGATGAAAACCTACCGCTGAAAATGTTTGTCAAGTCTTCGGTATGTGGGACACCATATACTGGATTTATAGTAAGGAAAAAAGGGCTGTATTATTACAAGAACAGACGTAAGGGGAGCAAGGAGAACAGGAGTGCCAAAAAGCTCCATGAGGAGTTTTTGGAATTGTTGGGAAATTATACCATAGCGGACAAAAAATATATCGAACCCTTGACCGATATTATCCACGATACATTGATCAATAAAAACCAAGAAGCACTCCAGGACCAAAAACGGTTGATCAAAGAACATAACAAGCTAAAAGAGCAGATAAACACTTTGGAAAGAAGGTATGTCGTCCTGAACGAAATTACTAGGGCACAGTATGACCTTTTTATGCCTGAACTAAAAGCCAAACAAAGGGAACTGGAGGTGAAAATGGAGAATAGTGGGATAAATAGTTCAAACCTTAAAAAGTCGGTAAAAATGGCACTCGGTTATGCCTGTAACTTACCATCATTATGGAAGTTAGGGGATTTGAAGACCAAAAGGGCCATCCAATATATGGTGTTCCCCGACGGGATTCGGTACGATTTCAAAAACAAGCTGGTTCAAACCTTTCGGGTCAATGAAATTTTTGGTGTAATCCGTTTGTTTTCAGGCAATTTGAAGGACATGAAAAAAGGGGACTTCCACTCAATCCGTGAAAAATCCCCTTTAGTGACCTCGGCAGGATTCAAACCTGCAACCTCTTGAGCCGTAATCAAGTGCTCTATTCAGTTAAGCTACGAGGCCTTTTCCCTAACGGGGTGCAAATATATTCCTTTTTTAAACAATCTTCAAAGATTATACGGAAATTCAATCTAGAGCATTTTTGGTCACAAACCAACGCCAGCCTAACAATGCCAGTTGCCACTTCTTGGCCTTTGTTAGGTCTACTTGGCGTTTGCTCAATGATGGCAAGACAGCCTTGTTGATTTTCGCTATCGTTTTGAAAAGTTGCTTCTTCATGATGCAAAAATAAGAAACTCGCCCTAAGGCGAGTTCACAATTTTTTGACTGATGGAGACAATGATCATTCGTTGTCCTTTGTGGTGATCAAGATGACGCCATCCTTTGCCTCTTCACCATATTCCTCAATGGCCTTTTCGCCCTTTAGCACCTGGATGGTGGCTATCTGGTTAGAAGGCAAGTCTTTCATCTCGTCTCTATCTACTTTTTCGCCATTGATGAAGACCAAGGCATCTTGCATGTTGCCCGTAATCTTGATGTGATGGCCATCTTGATCTTCATGCATTTCGTGATCTGTGTGGATCTTGATGCGTTTTCTCACAGTTTTGCCTTCACCGTCCTCATCCTCATCAATTTTTTCGATAATGATGGTCTCATGTTTTTCTTCACCTTCATGCTCTTCCTCGATCTCTTCGATGGTCATTCTTTTCCCTCCGCGGGCCTTTATCATATTTATGCGGTATTCTCGCAGCTCCTCTTTGCTGATCTCTTCTCCATTCAGCATGATCTTCGCCTTGCCGTCCTCATGAATGATCTCAATGTCCTTGTCACCACCATCGCGATTCTCTATCTTGATGATGTGTGCTTTGGGCCCATGACCGCCTTGCCGTACTCTCGATCTATTAGAACCGTCTGTCATCGATGTTGTGTTAGTTTCCGGGTCGTGCATGATGGTGATCGGATCGATAGGCTCGTCATCATCATTCTTGAAGCTGGATCTGCTCACCGATTTATTGCCTCCTTTTTCCACAGAAAGTCGAACAGTGATCCGCGTGATCTCGTTCTTACTGTTGTATTTCAATCCACTATATGAAAGGTCGATGCCTTCTTCTTTCAATTCTTCAGCAATTTTGTCGAGCTCAGCTTCAGAAGTATTCTTGTCGATGGTCACTTCGATAGGACCTTGGTCAGTAATAGACACACTGGAAATCAAAGTTCCTTCATTGTTGGGCACATATACATCCTCGGTGTTGAAGCTCACCAGGAACAACGCCAAGGCCGGTAAGATGAGAAGCATCTTCAGCAGGCTTTGTTTGCTTGAATGGTTTTGATTGATCATAGCGATTCGCTTTTTGATTAATGAATTATAGAAATTGGTCGTAATGCTCGCATAGGCGGATTGTTGCGACACGCGTAGCATCGTATATTGGTATTCCTTTTTCGAGTGGTTCTGTGAGAGTGCACCTTTATCTGCAATGAACTCTAAATTCTCTTGAAGCATTCGCTTGTATGACCAAACCAGTGGGTTAAACCATTGTATGATAAGCAACAATTCTGCCAAGATCACGTCGACAGAATGCATTTGCTTGCAATGCACCGCCTCATGGTCTAGAATCTGCCGCAACGCTGCCTCGCTATGCAGGGCAGGGTTGTACACAATATTGCTGAAGATAGAGAATGGTGGTGTTTGGTCATTGATGCTGATGAGGTTGATTCCTTCGATGTGCTTCTTAACGCCTTTTTGCATCATATGATAAAGTGATGCGAACTGTAACAGTGTTTTCGCGAACAGAAAAGAAGCGATCGTGATGTATGCATATGCAATGATCTGCAGCCGATCGACAATGGGTGAGTGGGCAACGCTGTCAACGCTGTCACCATCACGGGTCATGACTCCTGGGTCGGCCCATTCGGTAGCGGTCAGTGCTATCTCGTTCGTCACATTGACGAACGGCACACAAGCCGAAGCTATGATTCCAACCAGCAGGAATACCCTGTTAGCCTCAAAGAAGGTCTCCTTTCTCAAAAAGAGCCAATAGGTTGCCAAGAATAGACTTGTGATACCAGCAGACTTGAGTAGATAAGGTACAAAGACTTCCATGCTATCGGTCTTTCTCGATCAGGTTGATAATTTCCCTAAGCTCCTCCACGCTGATCTTCTCTTCCTTCGCAAAAAAGGAAACCATGTTCTTGTAGCTGTTGTTAAAATAACCAGCCAACGTGTTGTTCACGAAGCGTTTCATGTAGTCTTCTTTGGCCACTATGGGAAAGTATTGATGCGTCTTTCCGTATGCCGTGTAAGAAACATAGCCCTTTTCCTCCAGATTCCTTACTATGGTAGAGAGTGTGTTGTAATGTGGCTTGTCGCCACGCATTTCACGCATGAGGTCTTTCACAAAGGCCTTTTCTAGCCTCCAGATCACATGCATGATCTCTTCTTCTTTGTTTGTTAGTCGCTGCATGATTTTTCTCTTTGGCGTTCCCCGAGCACTCGGGGCCGGGCTTTCCACTAATATCTTTATGTCATACTACGATTGCGTTCTGCACGACAAAAGGATAATGTCCTGAGCGAAGGTCGAAGGGCTACGATCCCTAACGCATTCCAAATATAAACGAAAGAAATAGTTAAACAACTATTTTTATAGTTATTTAACGAAATTTTTAGTTTTTAAATTGTAGAGGCGCAAAAGCCAGTTGTGTTATCTTCGCAAAAACTTTTTCAGAATGAACTTCCTCTTAATCGTCATAGGGCTGACACTTCTGATCCTTGGAGGCAATTGGTTGCTTAAGTCAGCAGTGGGCCTTTCTCTGAAGCTAAGCATCCCCAAGATCGTTATCGGTATGACGGTCGTATCGTTTGCCACCTCAGCACCAGAATTGATCGTTAGCATTAGATCTGCGCTGGATGGTTATGCGGATCTGGCATTGGGGAATGTCATTGGATCGAACATCGCCAATCTTGCTTTTGTGCTGGCCATAACCATAATGCTATCGCCGATCTTGGTAGAGAAGAGCTTTTACAAGACCGATTGGCCCGTGATGATGATCGCCTCTATCATGCTTTTTGGCTTCATTAAGTTCGATGGTGAGCTGCAACAGTACGAAGGTGTTATCCTTTTTTCATTTCTGGTGATCTTCTTGGTCTATCTATTGCGATTTCAAAGACCTGCCGTTGTGGACGAGATGCCGGCAGACGACGAGATCTTGCCTTTGTACAAGATCCTCATCTATTTGGTGTTGGGCGGTGTAGGCCTTTGGGGAGGCTCAGAGCTCTTGATCAAAGGTGCAGTTGGGTTGGCAGAGAACTTTGGTGTCAGCGAGCGAGTCATCGGAATTACGATAGTTTCCATCGGTACCAGCATTCCGGAACTGGCAGCATCGGTCATTGCGGTGCTCAAGAAAGAAAAGGCAATATCGCTTGGTAATCTTGTCGGGTCTAATGTATTCAACATTTTGGCTGTATTGGGCATTACGTCTATGATCACTCCGGTCACCGTAACGGACCAAGGGCTTTTAACGAATGACATCTACTGGATGCTCGCTATTTCTTTTGTGGTCTTTCCACTGGTATTCATGCCAAGAGGATTGCGATTAGGATGGCGCGATGGAATTCTGCTTCTTGGGACCTACATTGTCTTTGTGGTCCTTACCATTTCCTAAGTCGAGACCTTCTCTAAGCACAACATGAGAAAGGCGCCCATATAGGCGCCTTTCTCAGTTCAACTACGCTCAGTTGTGCTACACATCGGCAGATTTAACTGTCTTGATGATTCTAGCAGCGATCTTATATGGGTCACCGTTAGAAGCAGGTCTTCTGTCCTCTAACCAACCTTTCCAACCCCTTTCTACGGTAAGGATAGGAATACGGATGGAAGCGCCACGGTCAGAAATTCCATAGCTGAAGTCGTTGATCGAAGCTGTCTCGTGAAGTCCAGTCAATCGTTGGTCGTTGAATTCTCCGTATACTGCAATATGCTCTTTGGTAACAGGACGGAAAGCTTCACATATCTTTTCATATACTTCTTTGGATCCGGCCGTGCGCAACGTAGTGTTAGAGAAGTTTGCGTGCATGCCCGAACCATTCCAGTCTCCTTTGATAGGTTTTGGGTGGTATTCGATATAATAACCGTAGTCTTCGGTCAGTCTGTCTAGTAGGTATCTAGCAACCCAGATCTCATCACCGGCCCTCTTGGCGCCTTTTGCAAACAATTGGAATTCCCACTGCCCACAAGCAACTTCTTGGTTGATACCTTCAAAGTTGAGCCCAGCTTCGATACATAGGTCTGCATGGCGCTCGACCAACTCACGTCCGTGCGTGTTCTTTCCGCCTACCGAGCAATAGTACAATCCTTGAGGACCAGGATAACCACCCATTGGGAAACCAAGTGGAAGCTGGGTCTCTGTGTCCATGATGAAGTATTCTTGCTCAAAACCAAACCAAAAATCGTTATCTGCATCATCAATAGTTGCACGAGAATTTGATTCGTGTGGGGTGCCGTCAGCATTCAGCACCTCGGTCATTACCAAATAACCGTTGCTTCTTGCTGGGTCTGGATAGATCGCCACAGGTTTTAATAAACAGTCAGAAGAACCGCCTTCTGCTTGTTGTGTAGAAGATCCATCGAACGACCACATTGGGCAGTCTTCTAACTTTCCGCTAAAATCATTTTCAATTTTTGTCTTACTTCTTAGGTTGGCAGTTGGTTTGTAGCCATCCAGCCAAATGTACTCCAGTTTAGCCTTGCTCATAATTTTTTTGTTTTGTTGTCAACTAAATTTCGAGCAAATATAATCGTATTTGAGCGACATACCCATTAAAACAAGGGGTGAAACCCTTGGAAGTTACTAATTTTTATCAACAACCCATTTTAAGATAGGGGTATTTGAAAGAAAACTAAAAAAGTCACCATATTTTTGAATTATATTTGTTGAAAATTTCAAAAGCACATGTCTACATTACGATTCAATGCCGTAACAGAAGCTCTCAACAGAAAGCCGTTGAATGTCTTAGAGGACGTAAAAAGGTCTTCCATCTTTGGTAAACATGTTTTTGACGATGCGAAGATGCGACAGTACCTTACCAAGGAAGCATACGACTCAGTCAGGAGTGCAATTACAAAGGGAACAAAGATCGACAGGGGTATAGCAGATCAGATCGCCTCGGCGATGAAAGATTGGGCGCTTGGCAACAATGCTACGCATTACACGCATTGGTTTCAACCTTTAACAGGTGCCACTGCAGAAAAACACGACGCCTTCTTTGAAACTATTGAAGGCGGTCAAGCCATTGAACAATTTGCGGGTGACCAACTGGTGCAGCAAGAGCCTGATGCATCTAGTTTTCCACATGGGGGTATCAGAAATACGTTTGAGGCCCGTGGCTATACAGCATGGGACCCCACATCATCGGCATTCATATACGGGACCACATTGTGCATACCTACCATTTTTGTTTCCTATACTGGTGAAGCCTTGGATTACAAAGCTCCCCTTTTGCGTGCGCTACATGCCATTGACGAAGCTGCTACTGACGTTGCCAAATATTTTGACAAGAGTGTGAGCAAGGTGAACGCAACGCTTGGTTGGGAACAAGAATACTTCCTTATCGATGCCTCTTTGGCAGCTTCGAGACCCGATATCATACTTACTGGGAGAACTTTGCTTGGGCATGCGCCAGCAAAAGGCCAGCAATTGGACGACCACTATTTTGGTTCGATTCCGCCAAGGGTCATGGCCTTCATGCGAGATCTAGAGAACGAGTGCATGCTCTTGGGCATTCCTGTGAAGACACGCCATAACGAAGTTGCCCCCAACCAATTTGAGTTGGCACCTATTTTTGAAGAGGCCAATCTGGCCGTGGACCACAATTCATTGTTAATGGATGTGATGGACAAAGTGGCCAAGAAGCATCATTATGAAGTGTTGTTTCATGAAAAGCCCTTCGCAGGGATCAATGGCTCGGGCAAGCACAATAATTGGTCGTTGCAGACCAATACGGGCGTCAACTTGCTAAGTCCGGGAAAGACCCCAATGAGCAGTCTTCAGTTTCTCACCTTCTTTATAAACACGATCAAAGCAGTGAACGAACATGAGGAATTGCTGAGAGCCTCCATAGCGAGCGCTAGCAATGACATGCGTCTTGGTGCCAATGAAGCGCCACCTGCAATTATTTCAATATTTATAGGAGAGCAGCTTTCAGGTGTTCTGGATGACTTGGAAAATGTCTCCAAAGGAAAGTTGTCACCGCAGGAAAAGACCGAGCTAAAACTGAATGTAGTGGGCAAGATACCCGAGATACTGTTAGATAACACAGACCGAAATAGGACATCTCCTTTTGCCTTCACTGGAAATAAGTTTGAATTTCGCGCGGTTGGGTCTAAAGCTAATTGTGCCAACCCGATGACTGTCTTGAATACCATTGTTGCAAAACAGCTGAAAGGCTTTAAAAAAGAAGTGGACGACTTGATCGATAAGAAGAAGTTGAAAAAAGACGAGGCGATCTTTAATGTCCTACGTGAATACATCAAGGCCTCGAAGAGAATCCTTTTTGATGGTGATGGTTACAGCGATGCATGGCAACGTGAGGCTAAATTGCGGAAACTGAGTAATAACGCATCTACTCCGCAAGCACTTCAGATAAGGATAGATAGGGAAACCATCGCGTTGTTCGAGCAAATGAATGTTATGAACGAGGTGGAAGTAAAGGCGCGATATGAGGTAGAGATCGAGGAGTACACCAAACGGGTGCAGATAGAGAGCAGGGTGATAGGCGATATTGCAAGAAATCATGTCGTACCCACCGCAATAAGGTATCAAAACACACTGATCGAGAACGTAAGAGGTCTTAAAGAAGTGTATGGTACCGACTTTAGAAAGGTCGCAAAAGAGCAGATGGATATTTTAGAACAGATCTCTGACCACATTGCACATATAAACAAAGGTGTAACCGATATGATCAATGAGCGAAAGCGCATCAACAAGCTCAAGGATGCTCATAAGCGGGCGTCGGCTTACGGGCAAGTGATCCTCCCTTTCTTCCAGACCATTCGTTATCACTCCGACAAACTAGAACTGCTGATTGACGATGAGCTGTGGTCATTGTCAAAATATAGGGAGTTGCTCTACACCAAATAATTCAATTCTTTGCGAGAAAACACCACAAAGTCGAAATCGTTATAGGAGGTTCATTGTTGCGTCAATAGAAAGTTAAGGTTGTTTTTCCCCTCTTTTGCGATCATAACGAAGCTGAGATCGACCAAGATGGTGACGACAACATGTCTGACCAATTACAGAGTGGTAACAGAAACTTTGCTACAGTCTCTCAAGCTGGTGATGGCAACAAAGCAGACCAAGATCAAATAGGTGATGATAACTTCGCACTAGTTGATCAGCGTGGTATTGCCAACATGACTACTCAAAGCCAAGTAGGGAATGGCAACACGGCAGTAGCCTATCAATATGGTGATGCCAACTATGCGGGGGTGGCTCAGGCTCCTGGATTCGGCGGTGCTATCTTTGGTGCTGGTGCTAAAGATGTGGTGTCTAACCCGGCAGGTGATGCGTATGGCTTCTCTTTTGCTAATGATGCTTACCAGGAGCAAACTGGAGTTTTCAACTGGGCCATTTCGATCCAGACGGGAGCCTTCAATGACTCTGACCAATGGCAAGATGGATCCTCTAATGCTTCTTTGATCGATCAGGATGATGTGGCTAACTGGGCACAGACAGAACAAATAGGAGACTTCAACGCTGCTCAGATCTGGCAGTCTGGTGACGGAAACTATGCTGGTGCTGGTCAATATGGCACGTCTCATGTAAGCTGTATCGAAGCAGGTAGGAGATGGAAACTATGCACTGACACTTCAGTTCAACTAGATCTATTCCAAAAAGACAATTCTTTTCATAGGACCATATCCGGAAGGGAGGTGGGTTTCCCACCTCCCTTTTCAGTTTCAGAAGCGCAACTCTTTCCCCTTTCAGTGATAGTGAGCCTGTTGTGGCGATATAGGAGGAAGAAACTTCATCTTTTTATTTGTACACTTTATCGGAAATAATTGAGTGCTTGGTGAAGGGATCACATATAATATGTATATTTATAACAGCTATTAATCAATAACACTTTGTTCTATGAGAAGAATATTCTTAAGTAGTGCATTGTCACTATTTGCCATGGTGGCATTTGCACAAAACAACACTAGTGATGTTTTCCAAGATGGTACTGGTAATGTTGCTAATGTTACTCAAGTCGGGAGCGATAATGAGTCCGACATCGATCAAATGGGATCTAATTCACCAACCAGCGGTGAAGCTAACGTTGCTACAGTTAGCCAAACAGGTTCCGAAAATAGTTCTATAGTCAAACAAGACGGAGATTTCAATACTGCTACCGTTACTCAAGACGGAAACAGAAATGAAGCTGAAGTTGATACAGGTGTTGGTTTTGCAGAAAGAAACTCTGCTACGATCACTCAAGATGGTGATGACAACCAAGCGTATCAACGTCAACGTTTTGACAACAACAGTGCTATTATCACACAGATTGGTGATAGAAACGATTCTCGCCAAATTCAAAACAGTGGTCCAAACCAATCTCCAGGAAACTCTGCTCGCGGTGAGCAATGGGGTACTGATAACCGTTTGCGTCAAAACCAAAGAGGTAGTAGCAACACAGCTACTTCGCTTCAAGGTAGCGCGGCGTTCGACTCTAGAGATGGTTGGGTACGTCAGCGTCAAAGAGGAAATGGCAACTCGGCTTGGGCTCAACACGAAGAGGACCGTAACCGAATCGACCAATATCAATTAGGAGATGACAACACTGCTGAAGCTTACCAAAACCTAGCGATTTTTGGTGGCGACAACGAAGTGTCGCAAACTCAAATCGGTACAGGTAACGAAGCGTATGCTTTCCAAGAAGGGTCTAACAACCTAGCGACTTCGATCCAGGGAAGCATCGCGTTCGAATCGAGAAACGGTCTTGTTGTTCAAGATCAGTTTGGTGCTGATAACGAGGCGTATGCACAGCATGAGGAAGATGACAACACTATCTTCCAAACGCAAAGCGGCTCTAATAACTACGCTGAGGCTACTCAGAACTTGTTGCTCTTTGGCGGAGGCAACACTGCTGACCAGTCTCAAACTGGTACAGACAACTTTGCGGACGCCATCCAAGAAGGCTCTGGAAACTCAGCTACTTCTATTCAAGGTAGTTTCTTCTTCGACTCTAGAAATGGAACTGTGATCCAGTCTCAATTCGGAGACAATAACACAGCTTTTGCTCAACACGAAGAAGATGATAACGTTGTCTTGCAGGATCAGCAAGGTGATGACAACTCAGCTTCAGCAGAGCAAAACCTTCTGTCTTTTGGTGGTAATAACCTTGCAGACCAATTGCAGATCGGTACAGGAAATACTGCAATTGCTTTCCAAGATGGTTCTGATAATGTTGCTACTTCTATTCAAGGTAGTTTCTTCTTCGAGTCTAGAAATGGTTTTGTAGGTCAAGACCAGTCTGGTACAAATAATGAGGCGTACGCGCAGCATGAAGAAGATGACAACACTATCTTCCAAGTTCAGAGAGGTGACGACAACTATGCTGAGGCGACTCAGAACTTGTTGTTCTTTGGTGGTGGAAATACTGCAGACCAGACCCAGTGGGGCACTAACAACTTTGCGGATGCCATCCAAGAAGGTTCTGGTAACACAGCTACTTCTGTACAAGGAAGCCTCTTCTTCGATTCTAGGAATGGTACGGTGCTTCAAACCCAATTCGGAGACAATAACACAGCTTTTGCTCAACACGAAGAGGGTGACAACACGATCATCCAAGACCAATTTGGCGATGATAACGATGCTTACGCAGAGCAAAATTTGCTGGCTTTTGGAGGAAATAACTTGAGCACTCAGGAGCAGATCGGTGACGGTAACTCTGCTACTTCTTTCCAGGATGGAAGCTTCAACACAGCTACTATCTACCAAGAAGGAAATGATCATTCAGCTACTCAAGACCAATTTGGCGAGTTTAACGTTGCTGATAGCCAGCAGTATGGCAATGGCAACAGCTCATTCCAACTACAGTTTGGTGATGACAACCTAGCACTGAATGGTCAAAACATCTTTGACCAATCAGGTGGAGGCAATAGCTCTACTCAAGTACAGTTTGGGGATAATAACACTGCAGGAAACCTTCAAGATGGTCTAGGTTCTTGGGCATCTATCCTTTATTTCCCAACAAATGCATTGTCTGTAGATAACTCTTCTGACCAATTCCAGAGTGGTACACTTAACCTTGCTCTAGTTCAGCAAGCAGGTGCTAACAATAGCTCTAGTCAAGATCAAATTGGTGACGAGAACAGGTCATTTGTAGTGCAAGATGGTTTTGTGAACACTGCTTCTAGCATGCAAATGGGTGACTTCCATGAAGCTGATCAATGGCAGATCGGTAACGACAATACTGCTTCTTCTGAACAGTATGGTCTAGCGAACACTGTTGAGCAAGTACAACTTGGCAATGCCAACACTGCTGTTAACTTCCAAAACATCTTCGATCAAACTGGTGGTGTTAACTTCTCTTACCAAACTCAAGAAGGTAACGGAAACACCGCTGGTGTGTTACAAGATGGTTTTGGTGCTTTCGTAGGAATTGGATACTTCCCATCTTATGGAGATGCCGTCTTCAACTTCGCTTATCAGTACCAAGACGGCGATGACAACCTTGCTTTGACGCAGCAAGCAGGATTCTTTAACATTGCCGATACGTATCAAGAGGGTAATGGCAACGACTCTAGAGTTGCTCAAGATGGTGAGTTCAACCTAGCTATCGAGACGCAACTAGGAGACGGAAACATTTCCGCTACTACTCAGATAGGTGACGGACATTTTAGCAATGTATTGCAAGTAGGTAACGGAAACGTTTCTTCTGTACTACAAGTAAATGGTCCTACTCCTTAGATTAGGATAAACATAAATAACTGAAAGGGAGGCTTTTGTCTCCCTTTTTTTCAGGGCATTATTAACATTTTTGAAGTGTTTTTTCAGGGATTTTGTCTTATCTTTGATAAGAGGCGGGAAGCAATGATCTATCTAGGGTTTTTTCCCTTTTGAACAAACATCGGCACACCATATATTGTAAACAAATTAGCGGCATGTTAAACAAACTATACCTCATTGTGGCACTCACGTTTTTAGGGCTTACCCTAAACGCACAAGTATTGGGTGAAGAAACACAGTCAGCTGATATGACCACGTTCTTCAACGTCAATACTATAGGTGCAGTGGTTTCGCAGAATGACCAATTTGCCAGAAACGCTTCAATATCTAACGGAGTGTTCATTCAGCAAATAGGAGAAGAGAACATCGCAAGGATAGCAACCTCGACGAACAGTAATGGGCTGGCTAGGATCGACCTTCTGCAGAACGGCGATAACAACTATGCCGATATCGTAGACACCTCTGATGAGTTCTACAAGAATATTGTGCAAAACGGTGATGGGAACAGAGTGCTTGATTACTCGCTACCCTCTGATCTTTCGACCAACTTCCAACTTTTACAAAGTGGTGATAATCTCTCATTGGAAAAGTTCGGAACCAATTCACTTACCGAAGACATCAAGGTGAACATGTCTGGAAGCGCTAGAACTGTGATCATAAGAAGCTTCTAGCCTTAGAATTTTCGTTCTACCAATACAATTGCAGCTATGCGGGATACTGTTAAAAAAACGAATTTCCTTGCTATGTCTTTGCTGTTGTTCAGTACAAGCATGTATGCCCAACCAAATGAACATACCAATACAGAGGTTGCGGCAAAGATCGAGATCAAGGGCTATGGTGATATTGCCAACGTCTCAGGGATGGCAGTGAACAACACCGATGTCTACAAGGACCTGACCTATAAAATGTCTGTGTTTAGAACGGAAGCAGAAACCGAAAACTTCACGAAGAACGACCAGGAATCCCAATTTTCTTTAGAACCTAATGAAACAAAAGAACTCTCCTCTTTGAATGTGAATTTGAGCACTAAGGATAAAATTGTTATTTTGTTGCTCATATATGAAGACGAAAGGGTTGTCGGCGTTTCTCGGGTCTCGTATAACGAGGTGAAAAAGAACCTGAAAGAAACAGAGATCATCGAAGAAAGGACCCCTTCGGCATCAGAGGAAGAAGGTGACGGAATCGAGATCAGAGGAATCGTAGTAGACGATACCAAGACAAAGTTTGGTAGAGATTTCTACGAATACTTTTTTACGCTATATAACAATAGTGGTTTAAATGGAGATAAGATCGTGAAGATCTTCGAGAAGTTTGGAAGGGCCAGGACCACGATCATTGAAGTTTTTGTAGAGGATGAGATGGTCTTTCAATTCATTACAAGACCAAAGGATGATTATCTAGAAGCAATGGCGCGAAATTCGTTGCGAATGGTCTTCAGACAGTTCAAGCAATTGGAAAGACAGCAAGAATACATCAGGTATTAAAAACATACAACCATGAAAAAAACCATAGCACTGATCATCATTGGCTTTGCATCTACCTACTTCTATGGCCAGCAGCTAGTATATGAGCCAGTGAATCCAGCATTCGGAGGCGATACGTTCAATTACAACTGGTTGTTGAGCGCTGCCGAAGCCCAAAATGGTTTCCAGGAAGAAGACGGAGGGAGAGAAGAACTCTCAGAGGTAGAACAATTTGCAGAGAATTTGAACAACCAACTCTTGAATCAATTATCGCGTTCGCTCTTTGCCGATCAATTTGGTACCGATGGTGAATTACAAGAAGGAACATTCTCCTTCGGGTCGCTCTTCATAGAGATCTTCCCATCTAGCGAAGGGCTGGTAGTAAACATTTTAGATACGACCACAGGAGACCAAACGCAGATCATTGTTCCTCAATAAATGATTTTCAGAAGACAGCCAATGAATAGACTCAAACCCATACTTTTTGGAGTATTGGCAGCTATGTTGGGTAGCTGTAGCACGTATTTCAATCAACCGTTAGACTTTGAGAATGCTCGCTTTGGCGAGAATACAGAAGTCACAGGAAAGTTGCGGGACCTGCCACCACCTGTAGAACCAGTAGTGGTAGGTGTATACAAGTTCCGAGATCAGACCGGGCAATATAAGCCAACAGATGCCGGAAGCACCTTCAGTACTGCCGTTACACAGGGCGCCACTACCATATTGATCAAAGCCTTGGAGGATTCTCAATGGTTCGTTCCGATCGAAAGAGAAAACCTGAGCAATCTTCTAAACGAGCGAAACATCATCCGCAATACCCGAAAGGAATATCGAGCTACTACCAATCCAGATGAACCACAACTACCACCCTTGTTATATGCAGGCGTATTGCTCGAAGGAGGAATCGTCTCATACGACTCAAATATCATAACAGGTGGTGCTGGCGCAAGATATTTTGGCGTAGGGGCTTCTACAAGATATCGTCAAGATAGGGTTACCATCTACCTTAGAGCCGTATCCACTTCTAGTGGTAAGATCTTGAAGACTGTATATGTTTCCAAAACCATCCTTTCCCAAGCATTAGATGGTAGTATCTTCAGATACGTGAAGCTACAACGATTGCTGGAAGCAGAAACTGGATTTACAAGGAACGAGCCCGTACAACTTGCCATCACTGAAGCTATTGAGAAAGCGGTCGAAGGAATGATCGTAGAGGGGATCAAGGACGAACTATGGACACCAAAGGCCACCAAACAAGAAGTGGACGCCCTAGTGGCCAACTATGAATATGACCTTAGCGAAGATGAAAGTACCAAACTCTACAACAGGCTTTTCAAAGAACGCAGAGCAACCAATGCTGCTCAAGTGCATGTTGGCGGAACATTGATAGATGGCGATTATCCCGACTCAAAGCTAGAGTATATGGTTGGCGGTACATATCGTAGATTCTTTACTCCATATTTTAATATGAGTGCAGGGTATACAAAGTTTACACTGGGTAACAAAGGCTTCTTGAACGAAGGCTTCATGTCTCTCGATATCAATGCCGAAGTGATCATACTACCTTATGACCGGGTTACGCCCTTCGGATATATCGGTGGCGGGTTGCATGCACCAAATGGCGTGAGCGATATAAGTCCCAAGGTACAAGCAGGTGGAGGTATCGAATACCTGATCAAAGACAACTTGGGAATTAGGATATTTGGTGAGCAGAATCTTGTGTTTTCAGATGAAGTAGATGGTGTGGTCTTTGGCTCGAACGATGATTTTTACACCCGTTTCGGTTTCGGTTTGAACTTTTACTTTTAATGCATTACAATGATGAGAGCGATCAAGAACATATATAAAAAAGCTACCGTTGTCATTTCATTCTTGGCAACAGCTACATTCTTCACGTTGAGTTCATGCAACGACGACTCTATAGAAGTTACTCCCTTCGGGAATATATCGGGACAGGTGGTGGCAGCCGGAACCTTTGAACCCATCGAAAATGTGAAGATCTCTACGAATCCAGTGACAACAACAGCTTTTTCAGATGCAGAAGGCATGTTCCTGTTAGAAGACATTCCAGAGGAAAATTACTCTGTCCAAGCAGAACAAGAAGGACTTCTTAGCAATTTTGAAGGCGTTACGGTGGTAGCGGGCACGACCATTAACGTTATCTTCGAGATGCAACCAGAAACGGCAAACAACAGGCCGCCGAATCCACCAATACTTTTGTCGCCAGAAGACAATGCCTCAGAGCAACCGCTTGAGTTGGATCTGGTCTGGTCCGGTTCAGATCCAGACGAAGAAGACACGTTGACGTATACAGTCTCATTACGAAATGACAAGAACGACGATGAGATCATCTTCGAGTCCTTGACAGATACCATGCAAACAGTTACAGGACTCACCTTCGGAACAAAATATTTCTGGCAAGTATCTGCCAATGATGGCGTAAACGAACAATCCACAACAAGTGACCTACGGGCATTCACAACCACCAGCATCCCAGAGAATAGGTTCGTCTATGCACGCCAAGAAGGTACCAATAGCGTCATCTTCTCTAATTCTGATGCAGATGATGCAGAAGAGCTACAGCTTACCCCTGGTAGTGCCAACAGCTGGAGACCAAGAAGAAATGCAGTCACCAACCGTATTGCCTTCTTGCAGAGCGCAGGAGCCCAGACGCATATCTTTGCTATGGATGTAGATGGTAGCAATGTTACGCAAGTGACTTCTAGCATAGCCGTAGCTGGCTTTAATCCCGAAGAGTTGGATTTTGCCTGGTCAAAGAGCGGAGATCAATTGTTGTATCCAAATTTCGATAAGTTATACCGTATCAATGCAGACGGTTCTGGGCTTTCCCAGATCTACCAGACCACAGATGGTAGCCTTATTTCAGAGGTAGACTGGAGCGATGATGGTTCTTTGATCGCCTTGAAGACCAACGATGTCAGTGGTTACAATGTTTCTATCTTCACCATAGATGGGGCAGGTGTCGTGCAAGACACTATACTTACGGGCGTTTCGGGCGCAGCAGGTGGTCTCAACATCTCTGTAGATAACAATCGATTGCTGTACACATACGATGTTTCAGGGTTTGAGAGCGCCGATTATAGAAGACTGGATACGCACATCTTCATGTACGATCTTGGCGCGGCAACCACCACAGATATATCTGTAGACAAACCCGCAGGGTTTAACGATCTGGACCCGAGGTTCTCGCCCAACGAGGCCCAGGTGATCTTTACGTTCACATCCAACGACAACATATCCCAGAAGGATGTGTACATCGTTGAAGTTGGCGGGACTGCCATCACACGCGAAATGTTGTTCGCCAATGCAATGATGGCCGATTACGAATAAAACTAGCCGACCACAGCTTTAATTGCTGCAGAGGCGCACCTTGTCCAAGGCTGCGCCTCTTTTTATGGCCACGCTTTCCGCTTGTAGTTTTGCAGGCATGACAGACCGGCAAAAGCTATCGCTTCAATCCTTGGCGTGGGCTTCCGCTAAACCCAAAACTATTCCTATTTTTGTGAAGCAAAATTCAGCCATGGGCCAAGAGATCAGCAAACGTTATAACCAGCGAGGCGTTTCCGCAGCAAAAGAAGATGTGCACAATGCCATCAAGAACATAGACAAAGGGCTATTTCCCAAGGCGTTCTGCAAGATCGTTCCCGATCACCTTACCAACGACCCCGAGCATTGCCTTGTCATGCATGCCGATGGTGCGGGTACAAAATCTTCCTTGGCGTACATGTATTGGAAAGAGACTGGCGACCTCTCCGTTTGGAAAGGCATTGCGCAAGATGCACTGATCATGAATGTAGATGACCTGTTGTGTGTAGGTGTCACCGACCATATCATGCTTTCCTCGACCATTGGCCGAAACAAGAATTTGATTCCTGGCGAGGTCATTGCTGCCATTATCGATGGCACTGAAGAATTGATCGAAGAATTGGCCGATCATGAGGTCAACATATACAGTACAGGCGGCGAGACGGCAGACGTCGGAGACCTTGTGCGTACCATCATTGTAGACAGTACAGTTACTGCACGGATGAAAAGAAGCGATGTCATAGACAATGCTAACATCAAAGCAGGAGACGTTATCGTTGGGCTCGCTTCCTATGGTCACGCAACGTATGAGCCGGAATACAATGGTGGCATGGGCAGTAATGGGCTTACATCGGCACGTCACGATGTTTTTGGCAAAGCGCTTGCTAAAAAATATCCTGAAAGTTACGACCCTGCTGTCCCTTCAGCATTGATCTATTCAGGAAACAAGACACTCACAGATCCAGTAGACAATGTGCCTTTAGATGCTGGTAAGTTGGTGCTCTCTCCAACAAGAACCTATGCGCCCATCATCAAACAGATACTTTCCCAATACAATGCGAGCGACATACATGGTATGGTGCATTGCAGCGGTGGCGCGCAGACCAAGATCTTGCATTTTATCGAAGACCTTCACGTGATCAAGGACACGATGTTCGGGATCCCCCCACTTTTTAGACTGATACAAGAGCAATCAGGCACCGATTGGAAAGAGATGTATCAAGTGTTTAACATGGGCCATCGCATGGAACTCTATGTAGACCCAAGTGTCGCCGAAGAGATCATTGCCATCTCAAAATCATTCGACGTGGATGCTCGGATCGTGGGTAGGGTAGAAGTCTCAGAAAGAAAAAAACTGACGATCAAAAGCCCTTATGGTGTTTTTGAGTATTGATTGGGTTTTTAGGATGTTTGCCTATCGGGTTGGCAGAGAATGTCTATAAGAACACGCTATCTCATCGCCAAAACATTCAACTTTTCTTTGTTAGCATACGTGCTAAACTCCTTTAGCAATAATCGCAATTTCGGGTTGATGTAGGTCTCGCAGAACGGTTTTTGTGGATCTTTGTAGTAGTAATTCAAGAAATGGGCTTCGTTGCCTTTAAAGCTCACAAAAGGCAGTACTTCAGTGATGATCTTATTATCAAAATCGTATTGTAGTTGGCTAAGGATGTTGTCAACTTTTCGACGTTGTGCGTCATTGTAGAAATATACAGCAGAACGATATTTGTCGCGCATACTGTGTTGCGAAGTGCTTTTGTGGGTAAGTACATGTACGTGGATGATCGCTCGTAGTGGTATCTTGTCTGGGTCAAAATGAACGATGACCGCTTCAGAAGAAGAGCTATTCCCATTGTCGGAAGAAACCCAACCTTGTTCAACAAGTTCAACACCGATCAGCGATTGGAATACAGCTTCGGTACACCAATGGCAGCCACCACCTAATGCGATTTTTTCAATTTTCGACATACTCGGTCTTAGACGTATTTTTACACAGTTCCTTTCGTCCAAATAGGAATTCAAAACATTTTCAACTCCTAAATTAATCGTACTTTTGCGCTCTATCACTTAGTTTATGTTAGAGAAGTTAGCCATCGTAAAACAACGCTTTGATGAGGTCACAGACCTGATCATTCAACCAGATGTGATATCTGACCAAAAGCGCTACGTTCAACTCAACAAAGAATACAAAGACCTAAAGGAAGTTGTTGAAAAAGGCAAGCAGTACGAGCAACTGTTGGGCAACCTCAAGGAGGCAGAGGAGATCATCGCCGATGGGAGCGATGCCGAAATGGTAGAAATGGCTAAGATGGAATTGGAAGACGCTAAGGCACAGATTCCACCACTTGAAGAGGAGATACGCTTCCTGTTGATTCCGAAGGACCCAGAGGATGCTAAAAATGTGGTGATGGAAGTCCGAGCCGGAACTGGCGGTGATGAGGCAAGTATCTTTGCTGGCGACCTACACCGAATGTATACCAAATACTGTGAAAGCAAGGGTTGGAAAGTGAATGTGGTAGATTTCAACGAAGGCACTGTTGGCGGTTTCAAAGAGGTCATCTTTGAAGTGAATGGCGAAGACGTGTATGGCACATTGAAGTTTGAAGCCGGTGTGCACCGCGTACAACGAGTGCCACAGACCGAAACGCAAGGCCGCGTACATACCTCAGCAGCTACCGTGATGGTATTGCCCGAGGCAGAAGAGTTTGATGTAGCGCTTGATATGAGCGAGGTTCGCATCGAACGCACCACGTCTACGGGCCCTGGTGGCCAATCGGTGAATACTACCTATTCTGCGATCAAATTGCACCACGAACCCACAGGACTTATCGTTAGCTGCCAAGATGAAAAATCTCAGCACAAAAATCTAGAAAAGGCATTAAAGGTACTGCGTTCTCGCTTGTACGAGATGGAACTTGCAAAACGCCAAGAAGCAGATTCTGCCAAGCGAAAGAGCATGGTAAGCTCTGGTGACCGCTCTGCGAAGATCCGCACCTATAACTATCCGCAAGGGCGCGTTACCGATCATCGCATTGGGCTTACACTCTACGACCTTCAAAATATTGTCAACGGCGACATACAGAAGCTCATCGATGAATTGATGTTGGCAGAGAATACAGAAAAGCTGAAAGCAGCAGGGGAGACGATTTAAAATTTGAAGATTTGAAGATCCAAGCATTAGTAGACCAGATCCACCTAAAAAAATCATTCCTCTGCATTGGTCTCGATGTTGACCTCAATAGGATCCCACGGCATCTGCTCGAAGCGGAGGACCCTATCTTTGCCTTCAACAGAGCCATTATAGACGCCACACACCATCTTGCTGTAGCCTATAAACCAAATACAGCATTTTATGAAGCATTTGGCGTAAAAGGATGGCAATCCTTAAAGAAGACCATCGATTATTTGAATGAGAAGCATCCTGAGATCTTCACGATTGCCGATGCCAAGCGCGGCGATATTGGCAATACGAGCTCCATGTACGCAAAGGCGTTTTTTGAAGATATGGCTTTCGATGCTGTTACTGTGGCACCCTACATGGGTAAAGATTCGGTAGAACCTTTTTTAGCGTTTGAGGACAAGCATGCCATATTACTTGCTTTGACCTCTAACGGAGGTGCTTTTGACTTTCAGACCAAATTGGTTGAAGGCTCCGAGCTGTACAAACAAGTCTTACAAACTTCTAAGGGTTGGGCCAATTCAGAAAACTTGATGTACGTCGTCGGAGCCACGAAGGCAGAATTTCTTGTAGAGGTTAGAGGGATCATTCCGGAAAGCTTTTTGTTAGTGCCAGGTGTTGGCGCCCAAGGTGGAAGCCTAGAAGAAGTGGTTAAATACGGTATGAATGACCAAGTAGGTCTGTTGGTGAATTCTTCACGCGGGATTATCTACGCTTCGGCTAACGAAGACTTTGCTGAGGCAGCTGCGGCCAAAGCACAGGAAATTCGATCTAAAATGAAAGGATTTCTATAAAAAAACCGAAGCCAGCATTGAGAACTGACTTCGGACTACTAACTCAAATAATATAAGAACCTCAATTAACTCATTGGTTTCGCCAAAGCTCAGATTATTTGGTTTTCAGTATGTTAAGCTAACATTAGAATTACTTTAGAAATAGTATTTCAAAATGACAGCATGTTGGCGCTCTTAATTAGCTGTTGTTTTTAACATGATCACATTGTTAGAGATACAGCAATCGGTCTCTAGATTGAACCCAATTTGTTGTGGGTCACCGCATTCTAAGGACAGACCCGTGCCGCCATCAGATGAATATACCGCATTGAAGCCAAATGCATTCCAAGCAGCAACCCCAACTGCATCGGCACTGATAGTGGTCACGCCTGTATTTAGGTCTACGTCCAATATGAGGTCATCAGAGCCTAAAGCGGTGTATATGCCGCCAACGATCGTGAGTTGATTAGCGCCTGGTCCTGCTGTTACTTGTATTCCTGTTTCAGTAGGAAAACCAAAACCACTATAGGTATGGCTGATCACATCGTAGGTTCCGGCAAAGGAGCTCGTATCGTTAATGGCCGGGCAGGCGATCGTAAAGTTGAACTCGAATGCTTGGCGATACCCAGCCTCGTCCAAGAGGTCATCTGTGACGCCATTGCCTGAAAGAAGGAAAGTAGAGGGGTCGTCGTCGTCCAGGTCATCAAAATTCAATCTTTCGGCTCCAGAATAGACAAGGCCATCTACCGTTGTAACGGTTCCGCTAAAGAAAAACTGGTCTCCAAAGTTAAACTCATTGACACTCAACAGATTTTCAAAGTCGGAGATGTTGAATGACAAGCTTGCGGGAAACT
>JANQRD010000055.1 GCA_028284725.1 Allomuricauda sp.
CAGCTCGCAAGAATATATGGGGAACAAGGAGATGTTGAGAAAATGTACATATCGTACCTAAACCTAATTGTGGAAGGGAGAACCTCAAGGTCGAACATTTTAAGGAACATAGATGATTTTATCACCGAAGATCCTGCCTATGCCAACAATATACTATTGCGAAAAGTACTCCTTACAAATGCGCAAAAAACCCCAGATGTGCTCTGGAATGAACTTTTGAGCTGGCTTTTTATCCAACAAAGGCAGTACAAAAGCGCCTTTAACCAAGAGAAGGCCATTTACAAAAGATCCGAGGGGGGTTCGTTGGATCGGATGGAAAATTTGGGACAGATTGCATTGGAGGATAAGGACCACCAGGCAGCCGTGACCATATTTGAATACATTGTTGATCATAGCGCTGATCCCGTGACCAGATTAAACGCCCAACTCCATCTGATCGATATTGAGCTTGAAGAAGCCAATGGAAGAAAGTTGAACGAAGTGGAAAAGAAGTTCCAGGAATTGGTGGCTGAGTATGGCAACCAAAGCCGCACCTTACAGCTTCAAATTGCCTATGCCAACTTTCTCACCTTTAAAAAGGAGACTCCCCAGCCCGCAATCGACATGCTGAAGGAAAGTTTGGAGCTTCCATTGGGACGTATGGGGGTGGCCTACGTAAAACTGGCCTTAGGGGATATTTTGGTTTTTGATCAAAAGTTTAATCAGGCTTTGATCTACTTTACGCAAGTGCAGAAAAGTCTTAAAAATGATGTTTTGGGTCAGGATGCCCGTTTTAAAGTGGCTCAGACCAGCTTTTACAAGGGCGATTTCGATTGGGCCCTTACGCAGTTAAAAGTGCTTCGTGGGTCTACATCACAATTAATTGCCAATGATGCGATGCAATTAAGTCTCTTGATTTCAGATAATTCCCTGGAAGATTCTACCCAAACCGCACTTAAAAAATATGCGCGTGCCGATTTATTGGCCTATCAGAATAAAACCAAGGAAGCCATAACGGCTTTGGAGGACATTTTGCAAAACCATAAGGGTGAGACCATTGAGGACGAAGCTTTGCTGAAACAAGGTGAGTTGCTGGAAACCCAAAAGTCCTATGAAGACGCGGCTTTCAACTATAAAAAAATTGTTGAGTTCTATGCGGATGGCATTTTGGCCGATGATGCACACTTTGCCTTGGCTGAACTTTACAGAAACATTATGGATGAGCCTGAAAAGGCAAAGTCCAACTACGAAAAAATCATCTACAACTACCAAGACAGTTACTATTTTCCTCAGGCGAGAAAGCATTTTAGGAGACTCAGAGGCGATGTCGTTAACTAATTCTTCATTATTTTTAGCCATATTAATACAGGTAAATGCTCATTTACAACGTTACCATCAATATTGATGAAAGTGTTCACGACGAATGGTTGAGCTGGATGCGCGACAAACACGTTCCCGATATGCTTGCCACCGGAAAGTTCTCGCACGCCAAAATGACCAAGGTACTCGTGGAAGAGGATATGGGAGGGGTTACATACTCCGTCCAATACACTACCAAGGATAGGGGCACCTTGGAATCCTACTACAAAGAAGACGCCGAACGCTTGCGCGCCGATGCCATTCGATTATTTCCCGATAAATTTGTGGCATTTCGCACAGAACTTGAGGTCATAAGCCAACAGATTCCCTAGGCCATTGGAGTATCTTTTCACCTACGGCACATTACAGGATGAACAAGTACAGCAATATATTTTTAATAGAACTTTATTCGGAAAAAGGGATTTTTTACCTGGATTCAAGC
Source organism: Allomuricauda sp. (assembly GCA_028284725.1). Taxonomy (GTDB): domain Bacteria; phylum Bacteroidota; class Bacteroidia; order Flavobacteriales; family Flavobacteriaceae; genus Flagellimonas. The sequence continues at coordinate 1,781 of JANQRD010000055.1, forward strand.
GGATGGAAAATGCGGTTTACGGACGTTACCCTTTGGTACTGCAAACCCATGACCCCGCAGATTATGTTGAAGGAAAGGTTTATGAGTTGACCGAACCGGAACTTAAAAAAGCTGACGTTTATGAAACTGCTGCTTACAAACGCATGAAAATGCCCCTCCGTTCGGGTGTTTCGGCTTGGGTTTATGTGGAAAATTCACACTAACTTGCAAAAAAAGTCCCGTGTCGAAAAAAAACAAAAAGAAACTTGCCTACGGGAAGTCGTCCAAATCAAAGAACGGGCAAAAAGACGGTGAAGTAAGGGCTAAAAAATACCTTGGACAGCACTTTCTTAAAGACGAAGAAATAGCCCAAAAAATTGCAAATACCCTCTCGCTCCAGGGTTATGACAATGTTCTTGAAATTGGGCCGGGCATGGGGGTACTCACAAAGTATCTTTTAATCAGGGATTTAGATCTTGTAGCTATGGATTTGGACAGCGAGTCCATCATCTACCTTAACCACAGTTTTCCTTTGGAGCATCCGGAAGTCCTGAAAAAAAATGGGAGACTTAATGTGGTCGAAGCCGATTTTCTAAAATTCGACCTGAAACAACTTTATGGAAACGAACAGTTTGCCATCACTGGAAACTTCCCATATAACATTTCGAGCCAAATCGTTTTCAAAATGTTGGAAATGCGGAAGCAAATTCCTGAATTCTCCGGAATGTTCCAAAAGGAGGTGGCCCAGCGTATTTGCGAGCAGCCCGGAAGCAAGACCTACGGTATCCTTTCCGTTTTGGTGCAAGCCTTTTATGATGCAGAGTACCTGTTCACGGTACATCCCCAGGTATTTGAGCCTCCGCCCAAGGTACAGTCCGGGGTATTGCGTTTAGTTCGAAAAAAGGACATAACGTTGCCTTGCGACGAGCATTTGTTCTTCAAGGTCGTGAAGCTCGCTTTTAATCAAAGACGCAAGACAATTCGTAACAGTCTTAAAACATTCAACCTGTCCAATAATCTAAAAGAAGATACTATCTTTGACCGGCGCCCGGAACAGCTAAGTGTTTCCGATTTTATAGCGTTAACTCAGAAGATAGCAAATGACCCCGTTTAAACTCACAGACGAGCTCATCGCACAGATCCACCAGTTGATCGAGGAAAAAAAGAATGTCGATTTGCGGTTGATGATGAAGGAATTCCACTATGCGGACATTGCCGAAATCGCCGATGAGCTGACTGTGGATGAAGCTACCTATCTTATTAAGCTTCTGGACAGTGAAAAGACTTCGGACATTCTTGCCGAAATGGACGAGGACATCCGGGAGGCGGTGCTGAACAATCTTTCTGCCAAGGAAATTGCTGGAGAGCTGGAGGAATTGGATACCGACGATGCGGCCGATATCGTAAGCGAACTTCCAAAGGAAATTGTTCAAGAGGTCATCTCGGAAATTGAGGATAGGGAACACGCCAAGGACATTGTTGATCTTTTGCGTTATGATGAGGATTCCGCTGGTGGGCTTATGGCCAAAGAGTTGGTGCGCGTCAACGAGAACTGGAACGTACTCACCTGCGTAAAGGAAATGCGTGCCCAGGCCGAAAATGTTACCCGTGTGCATTCCATTTATGTAGTTGACAACGATGACAAGCTTAAGGGACGTCTTTCGCTAAAAGATCTTTTGACCACTTCAACCAAAACGCATATAAAGGATGTCTATATTCCCAAGGTTGACTATGTGAATGTGAACGACAAATCGGAGGAAGTGGCCAAAATCATGTCCAAGTACGATTTGGAGGCCATCCCTGTTGTAGATGAAATCGGAAGGTTGGTAGGCCGAATTACGATTGATGATATTGTAGATGTCATTAAAGAGGAAGCTGATAAGGATTATCAGTTGGCCGCGGGTATTTCACAGGATGTAGAAGCGGACGATAGCATTTGGGAACTTACACGCGCCCGTTTACCTTGGTTGATTCTAGGATTGTTTGGGGGATTGGGTGCTGCTGCGATTATGGGAGGTTTTGAGGAAATGATCGCCAAACATGCCATTCTCTTCTTCTTTACACCATTAATTGCCGCTATGGCTGGAAATGTTGGTGTACAGTCCAGCGCAATTATTGTGCAGGGTCTTGCCCACGATGATCTCAAAGGGAGCATCAGCAATCGACTGGTCAAAGAAATGCTTCTATCCCTTTTGAATGGACTTATTTTGGCCATTTTACTACTCTTTTTCACTTGGATCTGGAAGGGAGATTTTGCCACCGCATTGGCCATTTCCATATCCTTGGTCGCGGTGATTCTGGTTGCGGGGATTATTGGCACATTTATTCCACTTTTTTTGAATCAACGAGGCATTGACCCTGCGATAGCTACAGGACCTTTCATCACCACCAGCAATGATATTTTCGGCATCCTGATCTATTTCTGGATTGCTCGGATTATTTTGGGTATTTAATCGATTTGTCATGAAATCCATCAATCTAAAACAAAAACATGCCGAATTCACCAAGCAATGGCATCCACATCAAATCGCTGTTGTGGATGATATGCAGGTGCTGCTCGCAAAGTTAAAAGGGGAATTCGTTTGGCATGCCCACGAACATGAGGATGAATTGTTTCAAGTAATCAAGGGTACGCTTTACATGCAGTTCAGAGATCGAACCGAGGTTGTAAAAGAGGGGGAGATCATTGTGGTACCGAAAGGGGTTGAGCACAATCCCTACACTAAAAATGAAGAAGAGGTTCATGTAATGCTTTTTGAAAAGTTGAGCACCAAGCATACGGGAGCTGTAGAACATGAAAAAACACAGACCGATTACCCAAAAATTTAGGAATTGTATATTTAGCGGATGAAAGTCCTCCACCTAGACACCAACCACCCCCTGCTCTTGGAACAACTTTCTGAACTGGGGTTTGAAAATGAGGAAGATTACACCTCCTCGAAACAGGAAATAGAAAAGAAAATCCATCTGTACGATGGGATTATCATCCGAAGCCGATTTACCATCGATCAGCAGTTTTTGGACAAAGCCACGAGCCTGAAGTTCATTGGAAGGGTGGGTGCCGGCATGGAAAACATCGACGTTCGCTACGCGAGGCATAAGAATGTTTTTTTGGCCAACGCCCCTGAGGGGAATCGAAATGCGGTTGGAGAGCACACATTGGGCATGTTGTTGTCATTGATGAACAAAATGTCCAAGGCCAATCGGGAAGTAAAAAAAGGGAAGTGGGACCGTGAAGGCAACCGCGGTACGGAGCTCGATGGAAAAACCGTGGGCATTATCGGTTACGGAAACACAGGAAAAGCCTTTGCTAAAAAACTCCAAGGTTTCGATGTTGAGATCATCTGTTACGATATTGTTGGTGGGGTCGGTGACGAAAATGCACGCCAGGTGGGAATC
>JANQRD010000210.1 GCA_028284725.1 Allomuricauda sp.
AATCAACCGTGTTTATAAGATGCAGTATGAAAATGCTGTTTTGTTTCATTTTCAATTAGTCGGAAAAGCCCCTTATTCAAGGGGCTTTTTGTTTTAAAATCGTTCAAAAACCATTCCCCAAAAACACTACAATTTTCCACAGATTTTTGTTGATAACTTCAACTGTGTAAATTGCCTCAAGTACCTAATTTTACTGGGTATTCCTTATATTTGTAGGATTTGAAAATTTCAAGGAAAAACTAGTAAAATATATGAGCGAAGCAGCTAAAAAGAATCAATATTCGGCGGATAGCATCCAAGCCCTCGAGGGTATGGAGCACGTGCGTATGCGACCCTCCATGTATATCGGGGATGTAGGAGTAAGAGGGCTGCACCATTTGGTTTATGAAGTGGTGGACAATTCCATCGATGAAGCCATGGGAGGCCATGCCGATACCATTGAGGTAATTATCAACGAGGATAACTCCATTACGGCCAAAGACAACGGTAGGGGTATCCCTGTAGGTCTACATAAAAAAGAGGGTGTTTCGGCCTTGGAGGTCGTAATGACCAAGATTGGTGCTGGGGGAAAGTTTGACAAGGATTCCTATAAAGTTTCTGGGGGACTTCACGGTGTTGGTGTATCCGTGGTTAATGCCTTGTCCGTGCACTTAAAGGCCACTGTACATCGAGAAGGTAAAATTTGGGAACAGGAATACGAAAGAGGTAAAACCCTATATCCGGTTAAAAGTACTGGCACAAGCAAGAAAACAGGTACTGAGATAACCTTCATACCCGATGATACCATCTTTACCCAGACCAGAGAATTCAGTTACGATACTTTGGCCAATAGAATGCGTGAGCTTTCCTATTTGAACAAAGGAGTCACTATTACATTGACCGATAAGCGTAATAAGGACGAAAAAGGAGAATTCATTTCCGAAACGTTTTATTCTGAGGAAGGATTAAGGGAGTTTATTCGATTTTTGGATGGGAACCGCGAGCCGCTTATCCAACAGGTCATTGCCATGGAAGGTGAGAAAAATGGAATACCTGTAGAGGTAGCCATGGTTTACAATACCGGATTTACGGAAAACCTTCATTCCTACGTGAATAACATCAATACACATGAAGGAGGAACCCATTTATCTGGTTTCAGAAGGGGTTTAACGTCCACTTTGAAGAAGTATGCGGATAACTCTGGAATGCTGGATAAATTGAAATTTGAGGTCGCTGGAGATGATTTTAGGGAAGGATTAACGGCCATTGTGTCCGTTAAGGTGGCGGAACCGCAATTTGAAGGACAGACCAAAACAAAATTGGGTAATAGGGAGGTCACCAGTGCAGTAAGTCAGGCAGTTTCAGAGATGTTGACCAACTATTTGGAAGAGCATCCCGATGATGCCAAAGCTGTGGTACAAAAGGTGATTCTTGCTGCGCAGGCACGTCACGCTGCTGCAAAGGCCCGAGAAATGGTGCAGCGCAAAAATCCAATGAGTGTTGGCGGGTTGCCTGGAAAACTCTCCGACTGCTCTGAGCAAGACCCAACAAAATGCGAAGTGTTCTTGGTTGAGGGAGATTCCGCAGGTGGAACAGCAAAACAGGGCCGGGATCGGAACTTTCAGGCCATACTTCCTCTTCGAGGTAAGATTCTTAATGTGGAAAAGGCCATGCAGCATAAGGTTTTCGAAAACGAAGAAATCAAAAATATCTACACTGCACTTGGTGTTACCATTGGTACCGAAGAAGATAGCAAAGCACTCAATCTAGAAAAACTGCGTTACCACAAAGTTGTGATCATGTGTGATGCCGATGTGGATGGTAGCCACATTGAAACCTTGATTTTGACCTTCTTTTTCCGATATATGCGCGAACTTATCGAAAATGGACATGTGTACATCGCTACCCCTCCGCTATACCTTGTCAAAAAAGGAAGCAAAAGAAGGTACGCATGGAACGACAAAGAGCGTGATGAAATCGTGGAATCCATGAAAGGTGGAGCTAGCATCCAACGTTATAAAGGTCTTGGTGAAATGAATGCTGAGCAATTGTGGGACACGACCATGAATCCCGAGTTCCGGACCTTACGCCGGGTAAGCATCGAAAATGCCACGGAATCCGATCGTATTTTCTCCATGCTCATGGGTGATGAGGTGCCTCCAAGACGTGAATTTATAGAGAAAAATGCCGTTTATGCGAACATAGATGCATAGATAACAGTTATTTCACAACAAAAACTCGCTCCAACAGAGCGAGTTTTTTAGTTTTAAGAAAAATTTTACAAGATGAAAAAAATTCTTCTACTGCTTGCCTTGTCCTGTATCACCGTTGGTAAGGCGCAGGACCTCAACGATCTTTTCATTTCAGGCTTGAATGATGCCGAGCGATTTGCCAACTCATATTTGGCTCCTGTTGCTGAAGCTGGAATTTATGGAATCTCCAATGGATGGTACAATACCGCAGACGCAAAGCCTTTAGGCGGATTTGAAATCTCTATTGTTGGAAATCTTACTGGGTTTAAGAATAAGGATGATAAAAAAG
>JANQRD010000068.1 GCA_028284725.1 Allomuricauda sp.
ATGGCAGAAATAGAAAAGGGTATGATTGATTGGAAGTCGGTTTTCAAAGATGCTCAATGGTTTCATTGGACAGGTATTACCCCGGCGATTTCACAAGGAGCTGCCGATGCATGCCTTGAAGCCGTCAAAGTCGCAAGAGAAATGGGCGTCACTATTTCCACCGATCTGAATTACAGGGCCAAGCTTTGGAAATATGGTGGCGATCGTGAAGCCATCATGACTGAATTGACATCTTACTGCGATATTATTTTAGGGAATGAAGAAGATGCGGAAAAACATTTTGGCATCAAACCAGAGGGCTTGGATATTACTACCCAGGGAGAACATGTGAAGGCTGAGGCTTTCCTTTCCGTTTGTAAGCAAATGTTGAAGAAATTCCCCAATGCCAGAAAAGTGATTACAACGCTACGGGGATCCATATCGGCATCACATAATACCTGGGCTGGGGTTTTGTACGACGGCACAAAGATGTTCAAGTCGTCGGAATACCAGATTACGCACATTGTCGATCGTGTAGGAGGTGGTGATTCCTTTATGGGTGGATTAATTTATGGCCTGCTGACTTATCCAAACAACGATCAAAAAGCATTGGATTTTGCTGTGGCCGCATCATGCCTAAAACATACCATAAAGGGAGATGCTAACCTGGTCACAATTGCAGAAGTGGAAAAATTAATGGCTGGTGACGCTTCAGGAAGGGTTGCCAGATGAGGAAGACATAAATATAGTTTAGTTAATTTTTTATCGGACATCGGGCAAATTTTCCGTCCCGATGTCCTAAAAAAGAGAAAATGGCACAGTACTCAAGATTGGAAGTGGTCGAAGCAATGCAGCATACCGGTATGGTACCTTTGTTTTACCATGCTGACATTGAACTGGGCAAAAAAGTGCTCAAAGCCTGCTACGAAGGAGGCGCTAGATTGCTGGAATTTACCGCTAGGGGAGACTTTGCTTTTGAGGTCTTTGGCGAACTGAACAAGTTTTCCATTCAGCACCTTCCAGGTATGATCCTGGGAGTAGGTTCCATTACAGACGCTGGAGCCGCTTCGCTTTTCATGCAAATGGGTGCCAATTTTATTGTCACACCCTCGCTTCGTGAAGATATTGCCAGAATCTGTAATCGAAGAAAGGTATTGTGGTCACCGGGTTGTGGTTCATTGACCGAAATTAACAATGCCGAAGAATTGGGCTGCGAGATTGTAAAACTTTTTCCTGGTTCCACCTATGGTCCCAGCTTTGTAAAAGCCATAAAAGCGCCTCAACCTTGGACGAACATTATGCCAACAGGAGGGGTCAGTACAGAAAAAGATAATCTAAAAGCTTGGTTCGAGGCTGGCGTAACTTGCGTGGGCATGGGTTCAAAGCTTATTTCAAAGGAAATTTTAGGCAATCAACAGTTCGATTTGCTTGAAGATAAGGTCCGCAAAACACTGGATACCATCAAAAAAATCAGACAAGACCTGCAATGAATCGATTGTTTTACATACTCTCCATAGCCATTATTGCTGCGGCCTGTAAAAACACCTCAGGTGTTAAGACCATACGCTTGGCGCATGGATTGGATGTAAACCACCCCGTACACAAGGCCATGTTCAAAATGGGTGAAGATCTGGCAGAGCTTTCAAGTGGCAGTTTGAAACTGGAGATTTACCCTAGCCAGCAATTGGGCACAGAACGAGAGGTTTTGGAACTTTTGCAGATTGGGAGTCTCGATATGACAAAGGTTTCTGTGGCCACCTTAGAAAATTTTGCACCCAAAGCCGGGGTATTGGGTCTTCCCTACTTATTTCGGGATAGACAACATGCCTTTTCGGTGCTTGACGGGCCCATTGGGCAAGAACTTTTGGATGATGCCCAAAAATACTGGCTGAAGGGGTTGTGTTTTTATGATGCTGGTAGCCGGAGTTTCTATACCAAAGACAAACCGGTGGAACATCCTGATGATCTAAAGGGGAAAAAAATCAGGGTGATGGAAAGTGTTACCTCCATGAACATGGTGCGCAGTTTGGGTGGCTCACCCACGCCAATTTCATGGGGTGAATTATATACCGCACTACAACAGGGTGTGGTAGACGGTGCGGAAAACAATCCTCCCAGCTTTTATTTGTCCCGTCATTACGAGGTCTGTAAATACTATTCCTTGAATGAACATACAATCACCCCAGATATATTGATTGCGAGCACCCATTTTTGGAACAGCCTTTCCGAAACGGAACAGGATTGGTTGCAAAAAGCGGTAAAGAACTCCGTGTCCCATCAAAGAAAATTGTGGGCAGAAGCAGAAGCAGAGGCGCTAGAAGAAGTAAAAAAAGCCGGGGTTGAGGTAATAAGGCCATTAAAAGATCCTTTTTCCCAAAAAATCACCGGAATGTACGACCAATTCAAAAGCGATGAAGATCTGTTTGCTTTGATACAAAAAATAAAAGCCGACCAGCCATGAAAATCAGGAATAGGATAGATAAGATACTGGCCAGCGCATTGATTTTCATCATGAGTGTGATGGTGCTGAACGTGCTTTGGCAGGTTTTTAGCAGGTATGTGTTGAACAGTCCAAGTTCCTTTACCGATGAGCTTGCCCGCTACCTAATGATTTGGATAGGGGTATTGGGTGCAGCCTATGTATCCGGACGTAATATGCACGTTGCCATCGATGTACTGCCAGCAAGAGCAGGCAATAAAACCCAAAAATTATTGAAACAGGTGGTGCGCATTGCCATCGTGCTTTTCTGTCTTTTCGGACTGGTCATTGGCGGCAGTCGATTGGTGTACACCACTTATGTACTCGAACAATATTCTCCGGCGTTGCGTTTGCCTTTGGCCTTCGTCTACTTGGTCATCCCCCTCAGCGGATTGGTCATTATTTACTATAAGATATCGGATATGCTGAAAAATTCTTGAGATGGAATACGTACCCATATTGGTTTTGATTTTGAGTTTTGTGAGCCTTTTGGCCATAGGTACACCAGTGGCTTGGAGTATTGCCATATCTTCCTTGCTGACCATGTTGGTAAGTATCCCAACGTTGCCGGCTTTGACCACGGTCTCCCAACGAATGGCCACGGGACTTGATAGTTTTGCACTGCTCGCCATACCCTTCTTTATTCTTTCTGGGGAATTAATGAACAAAGGTGGCATTGCCCACCGGCTTATTGCTTTTGCAAAAACAATGGTCGGAGCCTTGCCAGGTGGTTTGGCACTGATCAACATCATATCAGCGATGTTAATGGGTGCTATTGCAGGTTCCGCTATGGCCTCTGCATCGGCCATGGGAAGTATTCTTGGACCCGAAATGGAAAAAGATGGCTATGAGCGAGAGTTTGGCGCTGCTGTGAACATAACCTCTGCAACAACTGGGTTGGTCATTCCTCCAAGCAACGTTCTGATCGTATATTCCTTGGCAAGTGGTGGTGCATCGATTGCTGCATTATTCTTGGCAGGGTATATTCCAGGAATTTTGACCGGGCTTTTTTTAATGATAGTGGCATCATTTTGGGCAAAGAAAAAAGGGTACAACGTTGGTAAGCGAAGTTCGTTAAAAGAGGTTTTCAGAACATTTGTTGATGCCGTGCCCAGTCTTTTCTTGCTGGTGTTGGTAATAGGCGGAATCGTGGCAGGTATCTTCACCGCAACGGAAGCTTCCGCAATCGCAGTGCTCTACAGCCTCGTTCTTGGTTTCATCTACAAAGAAATTTCATTCAAAAAATTGCCCGGGATTTTGTTGGGCTCATCCGCTACCACGGCGATTGTAATGCTGCTGATAGGGGCCTCCATGAGCATGTCGTGGGTACTTTCTTTTGAAAACATTCCCCAGGATATCAGTACTGGGCTTTTGGGAATAACGGACAACGAAATCATGATTTTGTTGATCATTAATATTATCCTACTTCTGGTGGGCATTTTTATGGACATGACCCCAGCCGTATTGATTTTTACACCAATTTTCTTGCCAGTGGTAACAAAGTTGGGGTTAGATCCCGTGCATTTTGGCATCATCATGATATTGAACTTATGTATAGGCCTGTGCACCCCTCCGGTAGGATCGGTTTTGTTTGTCGGTGTGGGTATTGCAAAAACCACCATAGAAAAAGTGGTACGGCCATTGGTGCCTCTTTTTCTGGCTATGATTGTGGCGTTGTTTCTGGTAACGTATTTTCCACAGTTGAGCTTATGGTTGCCCTCACTGTTTGATTTGTAATATGAATGAAAATAAATTTTAGGAAATGAGAAAACAGAATTTCTATGTAAAATCACTCACACTTTTTTTGGCCATTTTAGCAATTGGATGTGTGGAGACACCAAAAGATGATACGCCTTGGGTAAGCCTGTTCGATGGCAAAACCCTGAACGGATGGTCACAGAAAGGCGGTGAGGCCACTTACGCTATTCGAGATGGTGCTATTGTCGGAACAACAATGCACAATACGCCCAACTCATTCATGACCTCTGATAAATTGTATGGGGATTTTATCCTTGAGCTGGAATATCTGGTCGACCCTTCGATGAATTCGGGAATCCAGATTCGCAGCAATAGCTTTCCCCATTATCAAAATGGAAGGGTGCATGGTTATCAAATAGAAATTGACCCATCGGAGCGCGCATGGAGTGCAGGTATCTATGATGAAGGAAGACGTGGTTGGCTCTATCCCCTTGAAAACAATCCAGAAGCACAAAAAGCATTCAAACAAAATGAATGGAACCACTATCGCATTGAGGCCATAGGGGATACCATCAAAACATGGATCAACGACGTTCCGGCAGCGCATTTGGTAGATGAGAAAACCGCAAAAGGATTTATTGGGCTTCAAGTGCACAGCATCAAGGAAGATCAAAAAGAGGGCACCGAAATTCAATGGAGAAATATAAAAATTCTGACTGACAGTCTATCCAAATACTCAAAGGAATCAACATTGGAGCCGCTTTACACCAAAAACCAGCTTACCATCAAAGAGTCCGAACAGGGTTGGAAGATGTTGTGGGATGGGGAATCAACACAAGGTTGGCGAGGGGCTCGGCTCGACAGTTTCCCAGACCATGGATGGGTCATTGAAGATGGTGAACTGACCGTTCTCGCATCAGGAGGTGGCGAGTCCACTGCAGGTGGTGATATCGTGACCACAGAGCTTTATGGGGATTTTGAATTGAAGGTTGATTTTAAGCTGACTGAAGCGGCCAACAGTGGCATCAAGTATTATGTGGATACCGATTTGAACAAAGGGCCAGGCTCTTCGATAGGACTGGAGTACCAGATTTTGGATGATGCAAAACACCCTGATGCCAAATTGGGCAACCATGAGGGTAGTCGTACTTTGGCTTCATTGTATGATCTAATACAAGCAGATCATAACAAGCCTGCAAACCCGATTGGTGAATGGAACACTGCGTACATCAAGTCCATTGACAACCATGTGGAACATTGGCTCAATGGAGCCAAGGTGTTGGAATATGAAAGGAAAAGCGATGCTTACAAAAAGTTGGTCTCGGAAAGCAAGTATAAGGTGTGGCCGAATTTTGGAGAATCGGATAAAGGGCACATATTGCTACAAGATCATGGTGATTTGGTAAGCTTCAAAAACATTAAAATCAAACCAATAACGAAAGACTAGGAGTATGGGAACGCGACGAAATTTTATCAAAAAGACCGCAGCTGGAAGTGCTGCCATCAGTTTAGGGGGGATAATACTTCCAAAGAGTGGGTATGCCAACATCTTAGGTGCGAACGAAAAAGTGAACTGTGCCGTAATAGGCGTGCGAAGTAGGGCAAAAGCTCATGTAATGGCTATTAATCAATATCCAAATGCCAAAATCCTTTATAACTGTGACGTTGACGATTTGATTATCGAAGAGCATAATTCATGGTGTCAAGAGAACATAGGCTATGTCCCCAAGGTTGAGAAGGATTTTCGGAAGATTCTTGAAGATAAAAGTGTAGATGCGGTTTTTATTGCAACCCCCGAACATTGGCATGCCCCTATGGCAATTATGGCCATGCAAGCGGGCAAACACGTGTATGTGGAAAAACCTTGCAGCCATAACGCCCATGAAAATGAACTTCTGGTGAAAGCACAGAGGAAGTACAATAAAAAAGTTCAGATGGGGAATCAACAACGCTCTGCGGAAACCTCACATTCGGCAGTAAGGGATATTAGGGATGGCATTATTGGCGAAGTATTCAGGGCCGAAGCCTTTTATTCGAATAATAGAGGCTCCATAGGAAAGGGAAACAGCGTTGAAGTGCCCAAGACCTTGGATTGGGATTTATGGCAGGGACCAGCCCCAAGAACGAACTACCGGGATAATGTGCATCCGTATAATTGGCATTGGTTCAGAACATGGGGAACTGGAGAAATACATAACAATGGAACTCACGAGATAGACGTATGCCGCTGGGCTTTGGGTGTTGACTTGCCAAAAACAGTTACTTCATTTGGCGGAAAGTTTACTTACGATGATGATTGGGAATTTGTAGATAATCAACAGGTGACTTTTGGTTTTGAAGGAAACAAGTTCATTACCTGGAACGGCCATAGCAGAGGTATCATGAAACCAGAACGCCCTGGCCGTGGAGCCACCATATACGGCAGTAAAGGTGTTATAGAACTTAGCAGAAATTCTTATAAATTGTATGGCCTTGATGGTAGCCCAATCAAATTGGAGTATGAAAAGGTGCCCAGCGCATTTAATGACATTCAGGGCATAGGAGGTTTAGACGTCTTACATGTTGCCAATTTCTTGGATGCCATACGAAAAGACATCGAACTGAAATCGCCGATTGCGGATGCCAGCATTTCAACCATGTTATGCCATTTGGGAAATATGGCTCAAGATGCAGGTCATACCTTGGAGATAGATACGGAGACAGGAAGGGTAAAAAACAATGATGCTGTCATGAAAAATTGGAAGCGGGAATACGAAAAAGGATGGGAACCAAAACTATAGAGCAAAAATGAAGCGCAGGGACTTTATGGTGAAGAGCGGACTGGCCACAACAGCTTTGGCCTGTACCTCTTTAATGCCCAATGCAAGAAATGGCTTCATTGGCGATACCATAAACCTGGGTATTATCGGCACAGGAGACCGGGGCACCGGGTTGATGCCAGCCATCCATGAAATAAACGGATTAAAAATCGTAGGCTGCTGTGATGTCATTCCCTTTCGCCTCCAAGAAGGCAAGCAAAAAGCTGGAGAACATGCAAAGGCCTATTCCGATTATCGAAAACTATTGGAAAACAAGGATGTTGATGCGGTTTTGGTGACCACACCTTTCAACACCCATTCCCAGATTGCCATAGATGCCCTGGATGCAGGAAAACATGTCTTCTGTGAAAAAACCATGGCCAAAGGCTATCAGGGAATTTCAGAGTTGGTTAAAAAGGTTGAGGAAACCGATACCATTTTTCAGGTGGGGCATCAATATCACAGTTCAAGATTATACCACCATGTTGTAGAACTTATTCGGCAAGGTAAAATTGGCAAAGTTGTCGCCTTTGAATTTCAATGGAACCGAAATGGAAATTGGAGACGGCCCGTACCCGACCCCAAATGGGAGCGGGCAATCAACTGGAGGATGTATCGCGAGTATTCAGGAGGGCTGCTTGCAGAACTCTGCTCGCATCAAATTGATTTTGCAAATTGGGTTGTCGGGGATGTTCCTGAAAGTGTCCTTGGAGTGGGTGGTATCGATTATTGGAAAGATGGTCGGGAGACCTACGATAATGTCCATCTGATTTATAGCTATCCCAATGGGGTAAAGGCCAAGTTTACCTGCCTTACAAGCAATGCTATGGGAGATTATGGGGTAAAGGTACTTGGAGATAAAGGAAGCATTGTAATGGGTCAATTAAAAGCTTGGTTTCATCCGGAAAAAGCCTACGTCAAAGAGCTTGGCAATGTCGATGGCGTTTCGGGCGCCACAACAAATTGGCAAGAAGAAAAAGGCATCCCCATAGAAGTGGAACATGCCGAGCCCAGCAAGCAGGCCCTGATCGACTTTAAGGACAGTATCATTGAAAAAAGACAGCCCCTTTCAGGTATCAAAAGTGGTTCTGATACAGCTATTTGTGTACAGATGGGACTCGACGCTATGTATGGAGAAAAGAAAGTGGAATGGGATTCCGCACTCGGCGGCAAATAGATTTTTTTATGAATCAACACCAAAAAGCACAGGAGAGGATTCTCCTTCATACTATTGGCAATAATTAAAAAACCAATAACCTAACCAATATCTAAATAGCATTATTAAAGACCAAAATGGATACCTCTCCAATAGACACAACTATTTTTTCAGTCATTTTTTGTGCTGTATGCCTTTTTTTGGGGTGTAAGGAAAAGTATAAAAACGAGCAAATCGCCTTACTCGACATCAAAGGTCAAAAGAAGGTTCTTCTTCACAAAAGTAAAAACTCCAATCGCGAACATAACTATGTTTGGTTGGAAGGGGAAGACGGTATTGCCCGCGATATAAATTCACTTATAATCGTTAACGATACTTCTTCGTCAAATGGAGCTTATATCACGGAACCAAATGGAAAAGTCGTGGTTCCTATAAATATAGAGGTGCAAGGCAAATACCACTTATACGGGAGGTTTTTTGCCCAAGATTACAACAACGATTCCTTTACCATGGCTTTTTTCGATAATGCAGGAAACGAAATATTTGGTGGGGTATGGAACAATATTAACTCCGATAACCAGAAAGTTTGGGCTTGGGACATCTGTCGCATTGGTGTTGAAAAAGAGCAAGAAATAATCAGTTTAGATTTGGAGACTGGCAAATATACGCTGGAAATCTACCCTAGGGATGCCAATGAAATAAAAATAGTCCGGTTTTTATTGACCATGGATTCAAAATGGTCAGAGCAACAACTTAAAAACAAAAGTAATGTCTTCGTGGAGGCTGAAGTTGGTCCATTTACTGCTCCATTTTCAAATTTTATTGAGCCTGAAGCTTCAGAAAATACTGCCATAGCCATGCAAGCGGCTAATGCCACCTATGATTTTACCATTTCAAAACCGGGCACGTACCAAATATTGGGATACACCTATGGAAAAGATGCGCAAAGTGATTCCATGTTTATAATTATTGATAATGCCCCGATGGAAGTATGGCATTTTTCGTCAGATAAAATATGGAACAATTGGAAATGGTCTGGTTATGAAGAGGGACATTATTTTGATGAAGGTGTACATAAAATACAATTGGTACAGCGCGAAACGGAAGCTAAATTGGATGCCATACTCCTCACAGATGATATGGATTTAGTCAGTGAATTGATGGGTATCCAGCAATAGTAGGGAAAGATATGCTTTTGATGCCAAGGCATAAATTGTGGCCTTTGAACAAGACCCATTTTGGGCATGTAAACAACTGCAAGAATTAATCATGAAGTTTAAATCTGAAATAGAAGTTACATCACCAGGCCGAATCAATTTAATTGGTGAGCATACCGATTACAATGGGGGCTTCGTGCTTCCTGCCGCAATAGAACAAACAATTCATTTGTCATTTCGACAGAATGGAACAAGAATCTGTAACATTAAATCAGAGGATTATAAGAGTGGCTTCAGTGTGGGACTTGATTCTATCGAAAAAAGCAATTTCCACTGGCACAATTATATTTTAGGGGTCATAAAAGAAATTCAGCTTCTAGATTCAGAACCGCTCAAAGGGTTTGATTGCACTATTAAAAGCGATTTGCCCATAGGCAGTGGCATAAGTTCCTCAGCGGCATTGGAATGTGGATTGGCAAAAGGCTTAAACGAACTTTTTAATATCGGACTTACCAACGATCAAATCATAAAACTTGCCCGAAACGCAGAACACAACTTCGTGGGCACCAAGTGCGGAATTATGGACCAATTTGCGGTCACAATGGGTAAAAAAAATAAGTTCATCAAATTGAACTGCAAGAATTTAAACCATACCTATATTGGTACAGACTTGGGGCCATACCAATTAGTGCTTCTCAACACCAATGTTTCCCATAATCTGGTCTCAAGTGAATATAATAAGCGGAGGGAAGAATGCGCTGAGGTCTTGGAGTTCATCAATCAGGGTAATTCCAGATATAAATATTTGTGCGACGTTCCACTTTCTGTAGTCGAAGCTATAAAGAAAAAGGTTCCAAAGACTCTTTACTCTAGGGCGTTGTACGCTGTAGAAGAAAATGAACGTGTTCATTTGGCGGCAAAAGCTCTCGAGCAGGATAACCTGAAAATTTTGGGCGAACTCCTCTATAAATCACATGAAGGCTTGAAAAATCTATACGAGGTAAGTTGTAAAGAGTTGGATTTTATGGTCGACTTTTCAAAAGATTACCAAGAGGTATTGGGCTCTAGAATGATGGGAGGAGGTTTTGGTGGATGTACAATCAGTTTGATCCATAAAGATCAATTGGAAATTTTCCTGAAGAAAGTTTCCCAGGCATATTACAGAAAATTCAATATAGAAGCTACTCCCATTATGGTGAACATAGGAGATGGTGTAACAGTTGAGGGAAATGATAGCTGATTTCAATCAAATATCACATAGACGCTACAATGTACTCACTGGGGAATGGGTCCTGGTTTCACCCCATCGAACAAAAAGACCGTGGCAGGGCAAACAAGAGCAGGTTGCCCAGAAGGGTCGACCATCCTTTGATGAAAACTGCTATCTATGCCCGGGAAATACCCGGGCAAGTGGAACAACCAATCCTAACTACACATCAGTTTATAGCTTTGTAAATGATTTTTCGGCGCTTCTTGAAGATACTCCCGCGATTGAATATAACGATGGGCTGTTAAGAGCCGTTGGTGAGAAAGGCATCTGCAAAGTAATCTGTTTTTCCCCGAACCATTCACTGACACTTCCATTGATGGAGGTTTCTGCCATTGAGGAAGTCATCACAATTTGGCAAAAGGAATATCTGGCTCTTGGAAGTCTTGAACATATAAACCATGTACAGATATTCGAGAACAAAGGAGCAGTCATGGGCTGTAGCAATCCACATCCACATGGACAGATTTGGGCACAACACTCCATTCCCATTGAAACCGTAAAAAAGTCAAGGCAGCAAAAAGCGCACTGGGAAAAAACTGGAAGAAGCTTGTTGCAAGATTATCTTATACAAGAAATCAATAAAAAAGAACGGATCATTGCACTCAACAATGATTTTGTAGCCTTGGTGCCGTTTTGGGCCGTATGGCCCTATGAGGTAATGATTGCTCCCAAAAAGCACTACCAAAATATCACACAGTTATCGTTAAAAGAGAAAGGAAGTTTTGCATCGATACTAAAAGAGGTGACTGTTCGATACGACAACCTGTTCCAGACTTCCTTTCCTTATTCCTCCGGAATCCATCAGGCTCCCACCGATGGGGATGGGCACAATGAATGGCACTTTCATATGTCTTTCTATCCCCCGCTCCTACGTTCGGCAACCATTAAAAAGTTTATGGTGGGCTATGAGATGTTTGCTGATCCACAACGCGACATCACCCCGGAACAAGCAGCAAAGAACCTTAGGGATTTATCCAAAATCCACTTTACAACAAACCAATCATAACAATTATGAAAAATAACTTTGAACTTTTAGATATT
Source organism: Allomuricauda sp. (assembly GCA_028284725.1). Taxonomy (GTDB): domain Bacteria; phylum Bacteroidota; class Bacteroidia; order Flavobacteriales; family Flavobacteriaceae; genus Flagellimonas. The sequence continues at coordinate 11,579 of JANQRD010000068.1, forward strand.
CTAGTTTTTGTGGCCTACGCCCTTGTAATTTTGGTGGTGGGATTATGGGTTTCAAGGACTAAAGGTGGAACTCAAAAAAGTGCAGAGGATTATTTTCTGGCCGGTAAATCATTGCCTTGGTGGGCCATAGGAGCTTCGCTCATCGCAGCAAACATATCGGCAGAGCAATTCATTGGTATGTCAGGTTCCGGATTTGCCCTTGGACTTGGTATCGCTTCCTATGAGTGGATGGGGGCGTTGACCCTCTTAATAGTCGGAAAATATTTTCTTCCTGTTTTCATTGAAAAGGGAATCTACACGATTCCTGAATTTGTGGAAAAAAGGTTTTCGACTAATTTGAAAACCATTCTAGCTGTTTTTTGGATAGGACTATACATATTTGTAAACCTAACCTCGGTGTTATATTTAGGTGGGTTGGCGCTTGAAACGATTCTGGGAGTTGATATTATCTATGCCATTATTGGACTTGCACTCTTCGCTGCCGCTTATTCCCTCTATGGGGGACTCTCAGCAGTTGCGTGGACCGATATCATCCAGGTGATATTTTTGGTTTTGGGAGGTCTGGTCACAACTTATTTGGCGTTGGACACAGTCTCTGGTGGAAATGGGTTTATTGCTGGCTTGGATATCATCTTTGAAACGGCACCAGGGCACTTTGACATGATCTTGGACAAAAGCAATCCTGAATACATCAACTTACCCGGCATTGGTGTGTTGATCGGGGGGTTATGGGTGGCCAATCTTTACTATTGGGGATTCAACCAATATATCATTCAGCGCACCTTGGCAGCCAAGTCATTGCGCGAATCCCAAAGAGGTATTTTGTTTGCTGCGATCTTAAAACTAATAATTCCTTTGGTAGTTGTAGTACCAGGAATAGCAGCCTATGTAATCGTAAATGATCCTGAATTGCTGTCCAGTCTTGGGGAACAGGGCCTCGTCAATATTCCTTCAACAGGCGCATCGGACAAAGCATACCCATGGTTGATGCAGTTTCTACCAACCGGATTGAAAGGTGTGGCGATTGCCGCTTTAGCTGCAGCGATAGTATCATCATTGGCATCTATGCTAAATTCCACCTCAACCATCTTCACCATGGACATTTACAGGCAGCATTTCAATCCAGATGCCAGTAATAAAAAAATTGTGGCCATAGGTAGGCTTTCGGCCGCCATTGCTTTGATTATTGCAGTTATAATCGCTCCTTTATTGGGTGGTCTGGACCAAGCCTTTCAGTTTATACAGGAATATACCGGTATAGTGAGCCCAGGAATCCTTGCCGTATTCTTGTTGGGCCTATTTTGGAAAAAGACAACCAACAAGAGCGCCATCATCGGGGTATTGATTTCCATACCCATTGCCATGTACTTCAAAGTTGGCCCAAAAGGATGGGCTTCAGAAAGTTCTTTGGAGTTTTTGTTCCCTTCGCTCCCTTGGATGGATCAAATGGGACTCACTTGTTTGATTACCATGGCTGTGATCATGCTGTCAAGTTATGTTCAAAACAAGGAAAAGGATGATGAAAAGGGAATAAACTTCAAGAAAGGTACATTTAGTACGGACCCACTGTTTAACATTGGGGCATTTGCCATAATGTTGATTTTGGCAGCTTTATATACCTTGTTTTGGTAGAAGTCTAAAGTTTATGCCAGCATAAATCCGAAAAAGATGTTAGGAGTATTGCAAAAAAGGGTGTTATCGGTTTGAATTCCGTCAATACTGGCAGTGAAATCAGGCCCTTTTGAAATTCGAAAAGTTTAGTTTAAAAGCTTTACATTTTTAAACAAAATAAAATGCGCTTTGGTTTTTGACTGCTTGTATATTAATGTCAAAATTCTATTATAACCCTTTATCAAAGTAAAAACCTAATTTTTCTCCAACAAAATTACCAAAATCAAATTAAGGGAAACCTATAAAATTTTTAAGGTTTTTGTTCAATAGCATTTTGATATCCCTTTGTATATTGCCAATGACAGTATATTGTTTCTTGAGTCATTTTCTCCTCGACTAAATTTCAAGAAAAGTCATTTGGGATAGATTAAAGCAACCTCAATGGTCTTCCCAAAACAACTCAACTATTCTGCACATAATTAGATTAAAAGTGTAGCCTTTTGTCTATAGGTAATGATAACATGTCATGCCTATAATCGTGAGGTTTCAACCAATTTGGTTGAGAAAACATAGGTGTTTACAAGGACATCAAATAACAAGGTTGATTATGCAAATTTTTCCAAAAGAAATCATTGAAAATATCGCACAGGCTTACATACCCAAAAATAATGTTAAAAGTAAGGCAATATATGGTATTATATTGATTGCTGTGCTCTTAGCAATTTGCTCGTTGCCTTTTATTAAAATAAAAGTCTTTTCCACCGCACGTGGGATTGTTAAGCCATCCAAAGAACGTATAACTATTACCAGCCTTCATTCGGGAAAGGTCATGTTTTCCAATATTGATAGTAACAAATATGTGGAAAAGGGGGATATACTTTTAATCTTACAAAGTGATATTCTTAATGAACAGATAGCATTGACCAAGTATAATTCTAAAAGATACTTGGAACAGATAAAAGATTTGAAATACCTTTTGAATACAGAAGGAATAAAAAGTGATAGTATCAAATCTTCAAAATATCAAAAAGCCTATTTTCAATATTTAGAAATTTCAAACGAGCATTTGACAAGAATTAAAAAACTGAAAAAAGACTATAAAAGAAATCATAAACTCTTTTTAAAAGGAGTGATTGCCAAAGCTGAATTTGAGAATATAAAATTGGATTATGATCTGGCTCTGAACACTTTTGGCCAATTTAAAAAAAGACAGCAAAACACTTGGCAATCTTCTTTGATTGAATTGGAAAACAACCTGGAAGTATCCCAAAATAAGAATGCTCAATACAACAAAAGCAAAGAAGAGTATATAATTACAGCTCCAATGAATGGCTCCCTTGTCAATCTATCTGGAGTCGAAAAAGGCAGTACAATAACTTCTGGTGTTTCTCTTGCTGAAATCTCCCCAGATACAGATCTGTTGGCCGAATGTTATGTGAGTCCAGTTGACATAGGTCTTATCAACAAGTCAAAACTGGTCAATTTTCAAATCGACGCTTTCAATTATAACCAATGGGGACTTGCCTCAGGAAACATCTTGGAAATCTCGGAAGACGTCATATTGATTGAAAATAAACCTGTTTTCAAACTTCGCTGCAAATTGAATGAAGAATTTCTCCAATTAAAAAATGGTGCAAAGGGTATAATCGGTAAAGGAATGACGTTCAATGCCAGATTTGAACTAGCTGAACGGACACTGTACCAACTATTATATGATAAAGTGGATGATTGGATGAACCCATCAAATAATACCCAGATCACTTCAAAAAATTAAAATGGCAAAAACCACCATAAAACAGCATGACATAACGGATTGTGGAGCGGCCTGCTTGGCATCCATTGCGGCACATTTTGACTTTCAGATTCCTATTTCAAGAATACGTCAATACGCTGGTACAGATAAAAAGGGCACTAACGTATATGGGCTCGTAAAGGCCGCTGAAAAATTAGGTCTTGAAGCAAAAGGGGTTCGCGGTGACTTTGAAAGTCTCTTCAAGATTCCCAAACCGTCCATTGCCCATATCATAGTTAAGGAACAATTGCACCATTATGTAGTGATATATGAGGTGACAAAGAACCATATTAAAATAATGGATCCGGGAACAGGTAAGATGGAAAAGCGTTCCTATGAGGAATTCAAAAAGGAGTGGACGGGCGTTTTAGTACTCTTGCTTCCCAACAGTGACTTCAGAAGTGGAAATGATAAGGTGTCCGTTTTCAAGCGTTTTTGGTTCTTGTTGAAACCCCATAGAGCAGTACTGGTGCAGGCCTTTATCGGAGCTTTGGTATATACCTTATTGGGTTTTTCCACATCTATTTATATACAAAAAATAACAGATTATGTACTGGTTGATGGTAATACCAAACTATTGAACCTCCTAAGTGTGGTGATGCTAATCCTTTTAATATTGCAACTTGCAATAGGCACATATAAAGATGTATTTCTTTTAAAGACTGGTCAACAGATAGACGCAAGGTTAATATTGGGCTATTACAAGCATTTGCTCAAACTTCCACAACAGTTTTTTGACACCATGCGGGTTGGCGAAATCATATCGCGCATAAATGATGCGGTCAAAATCAGGAACTTTATCAATGGAGTTTCACTCAATCTTACCGTTAATGTTCTTATAGTCATCTTTTCATTTGGGTTGATGTTCACCTATTACTGGAAATTGGCCCTAATAATGCTGATGATTGTTCCAATCTATGCCGCCATTTATTGGACTGTAAATATACTCAACAAAAAAGTGGAACGGAGGGTGATGGAAAATGCCGCTGATTTGGAAAGCCAACTGGTGGAGTCTCTGAATGCGGTCGGTACCATTAAAAGATTTGGATTGGAGGAATTTGCCAATTTAAAGACCGAAGATCGATTTATAAGTTTGTTAAAGACAGGGTATAAATCGGCCCTCAACTACATCTTTTCAGAAACTAGCTCAAATACCATTGCCCAGTTGTTCACCATTATACTCTTGTGGTCGGGGTCGGGATTCGTGATTGACAAACAGATTACCCCCGGAGAATTGTTGTCTTTTTATGCCATACTTGGGTATTTTACTGGTCCTTTGACGAATCTTATTGGGGCCAACAAGGACATACAGAATGCATTGATAGCGGCAGACCGCCTTTTTGAGATCATGGATTTGGAAAGAGAAGAGATGGACAAAAAAATCACGCTTACAAAGGACAAATTAGGCGACATCTCTTTTTCAAAGGTCTCCTTTCAATATGGTACAAGGGTCGAGATATTCAAAAATCTGAACCTAACCATTGAAAAAGGTAAGATAACCGCTTTTGTGGGGGAAAGTGGCTCCGGAAAATCGACCCTGGTGTCATTGATTCAGAACATTTACCCAATAACCAAAGGCAAGATCAGAATAGGAGATATCGACATAAAACATATTGAGAACCAAAGCCTAAGAAACCTGATAAGTGTGGTTCCTCAAAAAATCGACCTTTTTGCAGGCAATATCATCGAGAATATTGCTGTGGGAGAATTTGAACCAGACTTCAATAAGATTTACAAAATATGCAAAGACATCGGTATTTTGGAGTTCGTTGAAAGCCTTCCCAATGACTTTTTCACCTATCTCGGCGAAAACGGGACCACACTTTCTGGAGGGCAAAAACAACGTATTGCCCTAGCACGAGCAATTTATAAGGCTCCCGAGATTTTGGTTTTGGATGAGGCGACCTCTTCATTGGACAGTGGTTCGGAAAATTATGTGCTAAAAACGATTGAAAACCTACAATCAAAAGGTAAAACAGTTCTAATCATTGCGCATAGGCTCAGCACAGTAGTTAAAGCGGACAAAATTGTGGTTTTAGATAGAGGACGAGTAATAGAAGAAGGTGGGCATGACGAACTTATTGAAAAAAAAGCGGCTTATTTTAAACTTTGGCAGCAACAAACGCCATCTTTTTTATCAACCCTTAAACCTGTTAATAAATGAAATCCTACTTATTATGACAAAACTGACAAAACAAATTGAGCTGATGGAACGATTAGATCAATTGATACGCCTGAAGGGAACAGGTAGGCCAAAGCAGCTGGCCGAGCGCTTGGAAGTCTCCGAAGCAACCGTGTTTAGGATAATCGATACTATGAAGGAACTTAGGGCGCCCATCTGCTATGACTTGGAGCGGCAAAGCTATATATACACCGAGAAGGCCCATTTTAAATGTGGATTCTATGTAGAGGCATTGGATGAAACGACCGAACGCAACCTCTCGGGAGGCTATAACTTTGGCAATATGGAACTACTCTTGAAATTTTAACATTTTTTCCCTTACACTCTCAAAATTTGAGAGTGGCATGTCCCATCTTTGGAGGGTAAGCCAAAGCAGCGCACAACAGAATTTCTGGCTTTGGTTGCAAAACAAATTGTTTAATTAAAATTTTATTTAAAATGAAAAATTTAAATGTTATTGGTGTCAATGAAATGACACCATCAGAATTAACAAATGTTAATGGAGGCTCTAAAGTAGGATACTATTTAGGATATGGTTTAGGCTGGTTATTTGGAATGCATAATAACTTTGGAGCTGCCGCTGAACTTGCTGGTAAAGTTATGTCCAAATAAAACTTAAAGCTATGAATTTAAACACATTTACTGTAAAAGAGTTAAGTAGTTTCGACAAAATTCACATTGATGGAGGTGGCTGGTACAATGTTTACAGGTTTTTAGCTGCGGAAATTGATGATATTGTAGCTGGCTTTCAAGAAGGTTGGAATGCTGCTAAGTAGTTTAGATGCACGAGTGAAAAACTCGTGCATTTCTTATGAAAGTGCTAAGAGCTAATTCGAAGAGTTGTGTCACAGCGATTGTCCAAAAGTACATTTATCATAGTATGTGTCTCAACAAACATTCTACTTTCATTTGGATTGTCCTATTTGGCTGAGTTGTTTAATGTAAATTCCTTTGGACTGGTTTCATTCGATAAATGGCCACCATTGGGCATTTTCATTGTTTCAGTAATAATAGCACCTTTATTTGAAACTTTAATATATCAGTATTCGGTAATAGAGGGAGCATTATTTATTTTGAAAAAAAGAAATTATGCCAATGTACTTGCAATACTACTTTCTGGACTTCTTTTTGGTGTTTCCCATCCCTATAGTATTAGCTATTTGGCCATAGCTACTATAATGGGATGGTCATTTGCAATATTTTACGTGGTCGCAAAAAGCAGAAAAGACATTTCACCTTTTTTATTGATACTAGTTGTGCATATGGTCTTGAATACTATTGCATTTGTAATAAATGATGTTTTAAAGCTTTAATTTTTGTGGTGACTTTAAATGGATTTGGGTGACAGGCCATGATGTGGAGTTTTATATAGAAAATGGAGAGCCTAGAGTAGTATTGAAACAAGTAAATTCTGTAAAAATTAAAGATTTTACTGAATCTGGATTAATGGAAATGACCGAAATAGAGATTGAAAAAATCTCAAGCGGTTTCTTAGGGCTCTAGCTGTAGCACTCGCATCATATGGAGTCGGCTATAATATAGGTAAAGACCTTTATCATATAATACATAAGTAATCGGACATATGGAAAAAGAACAGAAAGAATCAATTTCGTATTTGTTATGGTCAGTTTTTATAGTCCTGATTTTAATAAATATTGGTTATAGCTTTGGCAAAGACTTCTTTCAAATTTTGAACCAATAGACATTTTGAGTATTGATTATACAATATGGGCAATGAAATAAAATTCATTGCCCATAATTCGTGGACGAACCTATGATGGTAACAAAAATAGATTTGTTCCTATACCAAAGGAGTTTTCACATGTAGCCAAATACTGCCTTCGAGATTAAAAAAATCGTTGAATCAATTTTGTAATATCCTTTAAAAAAATTTCCAATTTAATGAAACATCAGAATCGTTATTTCATGAAAAGGATAGGTTCTTCCTTTTCAGAAAAAGAGTATTTCTTAAAAATTGAGATGATAACCTAAACATAGAGCATGATAATGGGAAGTATTGGAAAATGGCATCAGTATAAAGGACAGGATTTTATACAGTTTTTGGACTTCACCCCTGTTGAGACAATACACTAACTTTTTCTGTATCTAAATTATGGTATTTTCTTTTTAAGAAACAATTAACTCATTTGCCTCGTCCAAAATGACATCATCAAAATTCTTGAGATAGATTTCTGTAGTCCATATAGAGGAATGTCCAAGACCTTCACTAATAATTTCAGTTTGTCTACACAGAACATTACCAGCTTGAGTCCCATTCCTGTTATCAAAGCACTAAAGCTATGCAAATACCTGTCCTTTCATCGCTTCTTTTCTTTTTGTACAGCGATTCTTTAAAATCATTAAACAATTTATTACCTTTATAGAGAAGCGACTTTTCCAGAAGTGATGTAGTTCCCACACTTCGGTAATCTTGATAAGATTCTAACCAGTAACGTAAACAAACATCTAACACTATGTTTTCCTTGGTGTACAGGTCAGTGGCCACTCCCGTATTTGGACGTACCCAAATAAAGGAAATGTTGGGAAAAGCCCGCCAGTTTAACCAAAAAAATAAAATAACGGGCTGCTTGCTCTATTATAAGGGAGAATTTATACAATACATAGAGGGAAATCAAATCAAGGTCCTGAAACTTTTCGACAAAATCCAAAGAGACAACCGACATACAGAGGTGGAAATCCTTTCGCACAGTCATATTGAAGGCAGGGAGTTTAAAGAATGGCACATGGCCTATGAGGATTTTGCCCGGGATAATGATGACCTTCAGTTTTTAAGATTGTTGACCAGCTCTTTTGTAGATTCCAATTCCAAAACTTTGGATCCCAACCCTACTTCGACTTACTTTTGGAGAACCGCCAAGAGGCTATTGAACATCCATTCCTCCTATCGCTACAGATAACCTTTAGGCAGGCTCAATTTTCAAAAAGTGTTTCCATTTTTTGTCATCAATTTCCCTATATCCAATCAAAAAATGTGTTATCCGTATCAACTCCACAATTTTGCTCTTATTTTATTAGCAACTTTTTAATAAAATATCTAGATTTAAAACTCTAAACATTTAATCATGGGTAAATTCGAAATTAAGACAGACAAATCAGGGCAATTTAGATTCAATTTGAAAGCTGGCAACGGCCAGGTAATTTTGAGCAGCGAGGCATATACCACAAAGTCCGCTTGCGAAAATGGGATTGAATCTGTAAGGACCAATTCACAAGACGATAATCGATTTGATAGAAGAACTGCCAAAGATGGTAGCCCATTCTTTAATCTAAAGGCTTCCAACGGTCAGGTTATTGGGTCCAGTGAAATGTATTCCAGCACCTCGGCTATGGAAAATGGAGTTGCTTCAGTCAAGAAAAATGCACCTGGTGCCGCTGTGGAAGATAATTCATAAATAACCAATTGGTTATCCAGGCGACTTTTATGCCTGAGAAAAGACGGCCTAAAATGGTCGTCTTTTTTTGTTTAACCCATAATCGGTAGGTTAATTAAATACCAACTCATCCAAGAAAATAAAACTGTTCCCTCCTGGGGCTATATGCCAATCTGGGTTTTTTAAAGGGCTTTCCACAAATAGCCTTACTTTTTTAAGCGTTACAGGTTCAAAATCAATGTTATAGGCCATTCGTTCTATGGCAATTGAAGGAGGTTGTTGAGGCATTTTGACTGTTTTTATCTTATTAAAATTGCTGCCATCCTCTGATCCCCAAACCGTATAACCAACAGGGAAAAATATCCAACTCGTAGGAATGGAAAGACTTCCCACAGAAATATTGGAAATTGTGGTAGGCTGTTTAAACTCGATGGTAGCGGTCATGTGTTGACTTTCGTATCCCAACCAATTTCCATCTACAAAATTGGTAGTGCCCCGCTTAAGATCCATAAGGGTTTTGCCTCCTTGCCCTTTGTATTTTGGATGTGGAGCTTGAGCCAAAGAAATATTACGTATCTCCGCATGGCTTTTTAGGAAGTTTGCAATACTCGGCTCACTGGGCTCCCAACCCTCCAAGACCGCATAAGACTTGACTGTCGTGGATTCGGTAAGGTAAAAAGGCTCGGTATACTCCTTGGGAAGCGTGTCATTTTTGCCATTTTCTGCAAAGTAAAACACTTTGGCCCCCTCAAAATATTGTTCTAAGGTTACCTTAATGGAATCCTTAAAAATTTCATTGTCAGCCAGTATCGTTGGTGGAGCCAAGGTACTTGCCGCAAAAACACTATCCGCAACCTGACTTTGTACCGCCACTTCCCTATTCTCCTCCTGAAAGTCTAAAATTCCTTTTTCGGTCATATTGGTTTGCCAAACATAAAGTGTTTTCAATTCTGGTAAGCTGCCAAACGCTTCCAAAGCTTTATCATCAAGTTCTGAACCGAACACATTCAGCGATTCCAAATATTTGAACCCTTTGAGCAATTGACTTACTTCATTCGTCACTTCTGTATTTTGTAACTGCAATTTCGTTAGGTGCTTGAATGGTTTTAACTGTTTTGCCAATACATCATCAAAATTGGTGTAGGCAAGGTTCATTTCAACGATGTTATTTTTGTATTTTTTGAGCAAATCAAAATCCTCTTCGGTCAAGTCCTTCCGCCTTAAAAAATTTACAGCCAACAAGGGCATTTCTTCCGAAACCAATTGGGCTGAAATCTTGTTTTGCGCCAACACGGTTATAAAATCTAGAGGGACAGCATCTACTTTTTCAGCAATCAAAGCTCTTGGTGAAGTATCTTTTTCCAAAGAAACCAATATGTTCTCCAATTTTTCATCTGCAGGCACTTCTTTGACCATACAATCAAAGCAGTTTTCGTTTTTCACCCACCAATCCAATAATAGGACCTCCTCAGAGGTCAACTGCACTTTACCTTTGGGAGGCATGTGCTCTTCATCTTCCAAGGGTAGGCTGAGTCGATGCATCAATAGGGAAGCATTTTCTGTTTTTACTGAATCAAAAAGTGAGCCTGAATCGCCTCCAGCCAACAAGTCCTTTTGGGAAGTGAGCAAGAGTCCCCCTTTTGCCTTACCGGAATTATGGCAACTGACACATTTTTTTTGCATTATGGGCTGAACAATATCCGAATATACCAATGCTTCCTCCACATTCACGATAATGGGCTCCTGAAACTTCTCTTGAAACAAGAAATCCTCTCCGTGTGTAAGACTTCCCCCAAAATGTCCCGTTAGTGTCAGAAGTATCAACACCAGAACAAAACTTGGCAAGTAAGCTTTTTGGGCTACTGACTTATCTGATTTCTTTAAAAAAAAGAGCAGCAAACTCCCAACCGCAAAGGCAATGGCAATCCATTTGTGCTTCGCCAGCAAAGCTTCATCATAGCCTCCATTTTCTCCGAGGAACCAGCCGGATACCACCGAAAAAACTGAACTCAAAGCCCCTACCCCCAAGGCAAATAGGATGGTTCCATTGTCCTTGGGATTGGGTCTTTTTCTGAAGTAAAGCTCCATAAGAAAAGCCAAGACCAAAATCCCTATGGGTAGGTGCACAAATAGTGGATGTAAATTGCCAAGTTGCATGTATTCGTTTGTTTATTCGATCAGTACCTCATCAAGGAATACCCAAGGCATCGTGCCTTTCCCCGGATGCCAATCGGGAATTTCCCTTAATGGGACAATGGTTATGTTCAATTTCTTGTAACTGCCTTTTTGGATGGGAATCTCAACAAAATCCACTTTTTTGTTATTGGCCCTACCGCTATTAACCAACTTGAGGGTGCCAACGCTACTCCCTGAAGAGGAAATCTTGATGGAATCCGGAAGAAAAATCCATGATCCCTGATCCAGAAGTGTCCCTAGCACTACTTTCTCCACAGTCGTAGCTTCTGAAAGCTCTAAGTCGATATTAATTTCAGAAACCTGAAAACCAAGCCATCTTTTTCCATTCCTAAAATTAACAGTGCCCCTGAGATTATCGACCAAGGTTTTCGAACCATCTCCTTCATAGTTTTCATTGGGGTCTGGAAAAACACGGATGTTGGCCCCAGAAATGTCATTCTGGATTTTATAAATAAACTGCTCACGAACTTCACTGGACTGATACTCTGGATGAAATGTCCTTATTTTCAAATGGGCGGTGGCCGAAAGGGACAATGGTCTTTGATAAAGCATTGACTTCTCCGAGACCTCACTCCCATTTGTACTGTATCTCATAACAGAACCTTCCACACCTGAATTCAATGTGACCAAGGCCGAATCCTTAAAAAGGATCGAATCGATTTGGATTCTTGGAGCGGCTAGCTGTATCGAATCCATTGCCAAAAACATGCTTTTACCGGATTGACAGACACCTATCCAAGTAAACAAAAAGCAAAATACAAGAACGGCGCTGTTTTGGCCTACGCTATTTCTTGACTGCCTATTTGCCACTCCACGCAAAATTCTCATATCCTGTACAATTTTATCGGGTAGGTGCCCCAGGAATTCCATTGCGCCACATACAGATTTTCATCTTCATCAACACAAACGTCATGGGGATGCCTAAAAACCCTGAGTGCCTGATGCATTGGGTTTAGTTTGTCATTCTCGTAATTGGGAGCACTACCTCCTGGCGCGGAAATCAATTTGTTGTTTTCATCCAGAATCGAAATAAACCCGGTTCCTTCAGAACCATCTCCAGACCATATGGTCGCCAGATAGATGTATTTGTTGTGGATTACAGGACGGCAAATATAAGCTCCCGGCAAGTCGATGGAGTCGATATAGGTGCCATCCAAAGTAAATCGCTTTAGTTTGTTCTGTTGGCGGGCCGTAATCAGTAAGATGGGGTTTTGGGAATCCCGGTCATCAATACAGATTCCATGGGCATTATTGAATAAATGGTTTTCGTTTCCCTTCCCTCCAAAAATATTTTTGATGTTCCCCTCAGCATCATAGTGGGTTATGTATTGAGCACCATAGCCATCAGCCACATAAATGTCCCCATTGGGAGCAATGGCCGTTTCGGTGGGAATGTATTCTTCAGGTTTTTGGTACTTGCCGCTTTCCTTCGGAAATGGAAAAATCTGGATCACTTTTCCTTCCAAGGTGGTCTTGATCACCTCATGGCGGTCGTTATCGGATATGTACAGAAATTCCTCTCCATTTTCATCATGCAACGTCAGGCCATGTGCACCAGGATAGTCATTTCCCCAAGCATCCAATAATTTTCCTGATTTATCATAGATGAGAATGTTGTTTTTGGTATGATTGGTCAACAAAATAATACGTCCTTTTGCATCCTGCACCATTTCGTGGCAATCCTTGACCGGGAAACGGGAACTGTTGAGTTTGCCCCAGTTCATATCAATCTTGTACATATGGCTCCCGTGCCCTATAACGGCATCTTTCAGTAGATTTTCTGAAAACGAAAGTGTGCCAAGTGATGCCAATCCCAAAGTGCCCCAACCACTTTTTTCCAAGAATTCTCTGCGTTGCATCATGCCAAAATATCCTTTACCACATGTCCTTCCACATCGGTAAGTCTAAATCGTCTTCCTTGATATTTGTAGGTAAGTCTTTCGTGATCTATCCCCAGTAAATGGAGTAAAGTGGCCTGGAAGTCGTGCACATGAACGGGATTCTCCACAATATTATAGCCAAAATCATCAGTTTTGCCATATACCATCCCAGGTTTTACACCACCTCCGGCCAACCACATGGTAAAACATCTTGGGTGATGGTCTCTACCATAGTTTGTATCGGTCAATAACCCCTGGGAATAATTCGTCCTTCCAAATTCTCCTCCCCAGACGACCAGGGTATCCTCGAGCATCCCCCGTTGTTTCAAATCAGCCACAAGCGCCGCGGATGCCTGATCTACATCTTTGGCTTGCTTCTCGATTGCAGCGGGTAAATTATCGTGTTGGTCCCAGCCCATATGGTACAATTGAATAAAACGGACATCCTGTTCGGCCAACCTTCGGGCCAACAAACAATTGGCGGCATAGGTGCCTGGAATTTTAGCTTCCGCTCCATACATTTTATAAATGTAATCAGGTTCATCATCCGTATTCATCACCTCTGGAACCGAAGTTTGCATGCGGTACGCCATTTCGTATTGAGCTATCCTACTTTGGATTTCTTCATCGCCAAACTCCTTGTACTGTTTTTCGTTGAGTTCGGCCAAATTATCCAGTATGGTCCGTTTTGTAGCTTTGGAAATGCCCTTTGGATCATTAAGGTAGAGCACCGGGTCTTTCGCTGCCCTAAACTGTACCCCCTGGTGGAGGGAATGCAAAAATCCATTGCCCCAGAGTCGGGTGTAAAGTGGTTGACCATTAGGTCGGCCAGTACCTCTAGAGAGCAAGACTGTGAACGAGGGAAGGTTTTCATTTTCGCTTC
>JANQRD010000070.1 GCA_028284725.1 Allomuricauda sp.
TCACCCAAAGCGGCGGCACTGGCATCGTTCATGATCCGCATGGGCATGTCCATTCGGGTTTTTAGTTTTTCCAGAATCGGGACACTCTCTTTCCACAACAGATTACTGGCCTTTTCAATGGTGCCATTTTTGCTGGACGCATTGGGTGCTCCGATGCCACATCCCAGCACGTTAAGATCCTCTTCCATGGATGCGATAAGCTCATCGCTGGTGCTTTTTACTTTGTCCAGGTAGTCATCCAAATCTGGAAATTCCTTGGTTCTGAAAAAAGTCTTCACGTGGCACTTGCCATTTTGATCTACCAATCCAATTTTCGTTTTGGTACCCCCAATGTCAATTCCGATGACAACATCCATAATACAATGGTTTTAGTGATTCTTAAAGGTAGTGATAGTAAGGTTTAATTGGGACAACAATGTTAGGAAAACGTGAAGTTTTGGGTTTTTGCGACCAAAACCGCCAAACCTGATTTCTGTCATATTTTAGGTCGAGGGCCGGTTCTACTTTTGGATTGTGATTAGGTATTAAATAAATCTTTAGGTATGAGCAACATCAACAAAATTTTGGTTCCATTCGATTTTTCAGAGGCTTCAATAGGTGCTTTGGAATACACAATCAATTTTGTGGGCCCCAATAGATCGACAGATATTTTTGCCCTTTATGTGGGTGTTTTGCCCTCAACGGCCCAGGAAGAAAAGGAACTGTCGGAAAATTTTCGAAAAGTACTGGGTTCGTTTAACATGAAAACCAAAAAAGTTCCGGTTTTTGCCAGTGTTTCTGGGCAGGTTATCGAAACTATCCTTACCACTCAGGTAAATCAAAAAATAGACCTCATTATTATGGGTACAATGGGTGATAAGTCTTCGGATGAAGCCATTACCCATACTTCCAAGCTGGTCCTGGAGGCTAACTGCCCTGTGATTTCAGTGCCCTATGGTTGCGACATTAGACAACCTAAACGAATAGCCCTGGTAATGGGTAAGGAGGAAATTGAAGATAAAGAGGTTTTAAAAGTACTTCTGAGTGTCGCCAGAACCTTTGACTCGAAAATCCACGTGTTGACAATATATCGCGAATCGGTATACGCCGAAGAGGCAATCGTTGATCGTACCGAAAACTTATTGGAATATTATTTAGAGCACTTTTATGTAGAACATGCGTTCAGCAAAAATCAAGATGTAGAAAAGGGAATTTTGGACTATATCAATGACAAAAATATTGATATGTTGGCCATTGTGCCAAGAAACCATGCACGTTTGGACACCCCTTCCGAGGGACGTTTGACCAAGCTTTTGACCTTGCATTCCGAAGTCCCGGTTTTGGCTTTGGACTAGTCTCATCTTTGATACATTAACATGTCTACACTACTGGTAATACTAGGTATTACGATCGTGCTTTTTATCTGGGGAAAGTTTCCTCCCGATGTCGTTGCCCTGATGGCTATGTTGTCGCTCTATTTGACAGGGATTTTGGACATAGGGGAAACGTTGAGTGGATTTAGTAACACTACGGTCATTATGATTGCCGCTTTGTTTATTATTGGTGAAGGATTGTCCAGAACAGGATGGACCGCTGTTGCTGGCCGCTACTTTTTGGATTGGGCGGGCAACAGTATCCCTAAACTTTTGGTAATCGTCACTTTGGGTTCCAGCCTGCTTTCGGGTTTTGTGAGTAATACGGGGACCGTGGCTACTTTGTTGCCAGTTACGGTCAATGCTGCGTGGAGTGCTGGCACCCTTCCGTCCAAATTATTGATGCCCGTGGCCTTTGGATCCAACACCGGGGGCTTATTGACACTCACCGGTACGCCTCCGAACATTATCGCAAGTAACGCTTTAATGGAAAGTGGTTTCGGCGGTTTTTCCTTTTTCGAGTTTAGTTTGATTGGTCTGCCATTACTTCTGATTTCGGTACTGTACTTCCGGTATGTCGGGTACCGACTATTGCCAAGCCACAGGACTAAAAACAAGCCTATGGCCATTGACGACGAAATGCATAAATGGATCAAAAACTACAGTATCGGAGATAATTTATATCGGCTCAGGATTAGATCGATGTCACAGTTGATCGGAACCAAAGTCGGTGATTGGGATTTTGAGGAAAATTACAACGTCTCGTTGATGCGGTTAAAAAGGAGGCACCCAAACCCACTTCAAGGAATACCCCAATTTGTGGAAATGCCGGAACCCGAAACAGAAATGCGATATCACGATATCATTACCATTAAGGGTGAACCTGCTGATGTGGACAAATTTGTGCTCAAATTTCATTTAGGGGTGCTGGCATTGGTGCCTGAGATGGACACCCTCAAAAGAGAGTTAATCAACCAAGAAGTGGGCATGGCCGAGATGATTGTTACACCAAATTCGGTTTTAGTTGGAAAGACCATCGCATTGGGTCATTATTTGCGCAAGATGGGAGTACAGTTATTAGCAGCTTCCCGAAATAATATGCCCATGACAGGTAAAGTGAAAATTGGTGCTGGGGATGCATTTGTAATCCGGGGACAATGGGATAACATTGAAAACCTGAAATCCGTCTATGAGAATTTGGTGATTTCGGGAAGTCCGGAGGCCCTTTCAAAAAACGTGGATGTTCTAACACCCAGAAGCTATATCGCACTGGCCACTTTGGTACTGATGATCGTGCTTTTGGTCCTTAACATATTTCCCGGGGCCATTGCTGCGCTTATTTGTGCTGGAATTATGATGCTAACGGGCTGCGTGCCGATTACGAAAGCCTACAAAGGTATCAGTTGGACGAGCGTGGTAATGATTGCCGCCATGATTCCGATGGGGTTGGCGCTTCAAAAAACCGGAGTGGCTCAAATGGCTGCCAATGGTCTGGTATCTGCCCTTGGAAATGTAAGTCCACTTGCCCTGCTGGCCGGAATTTTTTTGCTGACCACTGCATTCAGTCAAACCATAAACAATTCGGCTACGGCAGTGTTGATGGCACCTATTGCCATAATGGCATCAACCACCCTTGGGGTTTCGCCGAAACCCTTTATGATAGGGGTTGCCGTAAGTGCATCAACAGCATTTTTGACACCAGTAGGTACAACGACCAACGCTATGGTCATGCCTTCCGGAGGATATCGATTTATAGATTATATAAAAGTTGGGGGACCGCTCCTCTTACTTTTTTTCATAGCAACACTATTGATAGTTCCATTGATATGGAGCTTTTAACCTTAAAACAACAATTATGAACGGAGTGATCGAAAAAACAGGAGACCTTACCAAATATGGGTTGGAGAATGTAACAGCTCATTGGAACTTAGATCCCGAGACCTTACAACAAATTACCGTTGAAAAAGGAATGGGAGTGGAAACCGAAAACGGAACGTTGGCAATCAATACTGGTAAATTTACAGGTCGTTCGCCAAAAGATCGATTTTTGGTAAAGGATGATTACACCAAAGATCGTATTTGGTGGGGACGTATCAACAAGGCTATTTCACCGGAAAATTTCGATAAGTTATACGATGAGGTGGTCAAATACCTTTCAGGTAAGGAAGTTTATGTGAGGGATGCAGCGGTCTGTGCAGATCCCAGATACCGAATGAATGTGCGGACCATCACGGAGTTTCCTTGGTCGAATTATTTCATCAAGAATATGTTCATTCGTCTTCCTGAAGAAGAATTGGAAAACTTTGAGGAAGAGTGGCTGGTTGTTTGCGCTCCTGGTTACGAAGCACCCGATCCATCGGAGTTTGGAATCATCGCTGGAAACTTTTCTATTTTGAATTACACCCGGAAAATAGCCCTTGTAGGTGGCTCCGAATACCCCGGTGAAATGAAAAAAGGAGTATTTACAGCGCTGAATCTCATCTTGCCTGTGGACAAAAACGTTTTGCCCATGCACTGTTCGGCCAATGTAGGGGAAAAAGGAGACACTGCTATTTACTTTGGACTTTCCGGCACCGGAAAAACAACACTTTCCGCCGACCCGGACAGAAAACTAATCGGCGATGATGAGCACGGTTGGACCGAGGAAAACACTATTTTCAACTTTGAGGGTGGCTGCTATGCCAAGGTGATTGATCTTACTGAGGAAAAGGAGCCGGATATTTATCGTGCCATTCGTCCTGGAGCCTTATTGGAGAATGTGGTATTCAAGGAAGGAACCAAGGAAGTGGATTATTTTGATGCCAGTATCACCCAAAATACGCGGGTGAGCTATCCCTTGGAGCATATCGATAACATTCAAACGCCATCCTATGCTTCCAATCCGAAAAATATCTTTTTCTTAACCTGTGATGCCTTCGGAGTTTTGCCTCCAGTTTCTAAATTGACTCCTGGGCAAGCGGCCTATCATTTTATCTCGGGATATACGGCTAAGGTGGCTGGTACGGAAGCTGGGATCAACGAGCCCGTACCTTCGTTCTCCGCATGTTTCGGGGAACCGTTTATGCCATTGCACCCTGCGGTTTATGCCGAAATGTTGAGCAAAAAGATGACCGAAGCTGGTGTAAACGTCTGGTTGATCAACACGGGATGGAGTGGAGGCCCTTATGGTGTAGGTTCCCGAATTAAACTGAAATATACTAGAGCCATGATCTCGGCTATTCTGGAAGGAAAATTGGATGAGGTGGATTACGATGCACACCCAATTTTTGGATTGCACATGCCAAAATATTGCCCAGGGGTGCCCACCGAAATACTGGATCCGATGAACACTTGGTTGCAAAAAGGTGCCTATGTGAGCAAGGCCATACAGCTGGCTCACTCATTTCATATTAACTTTGACAAATTCGCGAGTGAAGCGTCAGAGGAAATTTTGAACGGAGGACCGCTAATCGACTCGCACCATAGTTTGGCGGAACATTTTTAACTTTATAAAATATGGACGAAAACATCGGATTTGAGGTCGAACGTCTAGGAGAACCAGAATTTAAATCTCCCCTGCAGTTGAGCACTGTTAGGGGAGATAATATTTTCAATTTCATAAGTGAGACGGACAAATTCGTTTTTGATCTCTCCTTGCAACAGTATCAGCACTGTTTGAACAATAGCGAGGAGCCTCAATGCTTGGAAAAGGCTGGGCCAAGGCAGGACATCTTTTTTGACCCAAAGGAAACTACTGCAGCCATAGTCACCTGTGGTGGATTGTGTCCTGGCATCAACAATGTAATTCGAGGGGTGGTCATGGCGCTCCACTATTTTTACGGTATAAAACGGATTATAGGAGTGCCCTATGGTTATGAGGGGCTGAATCCCGATATGGGGCATGGTTTTGTTGAACTGGATCCGGACAGTGTGAAGGACATCCATCTGTTTGGCGGAACGTTTTTGGGTTCCTCGAGGGGAGGCCAAAGTGTGGAAAAAATGGTCGATACTCTCGTTCAAAATAAAGTTGATATGTTGTTTGCCATTGGGGGTGATGGTACGTTGAAAGGTGTGGATGCTATCGGTGAGGAGATAAAGAAGCGCAATGCAAAGATCAGCGTGGTTGGCATTCCAAAAACCATTGACAACGACATTGATATCATTGACGAATCCTTTGGATTCGAAACCGCTTTCGATGTGGCAAGTTCCATTTTAAGGGATGCCCATAATGAAGCGGCGGGTGCCTTCAATGGGATTACCATTGTAAAATTGATGGGAAGGGACAGTGGATTTATCGCAGCCTCCGCGGCGCTGGCCATGCCTGTGGTAAACTTTGTGCTGATTCCCGAAATGGACTTCCAATTGGAAGGTGAAAATGGCTTTCTGAAAGCATTGAAACAACGCCTTGACAAAAAGAAACACGCTGTGATCGTGGTTGCAGAGGGCGCTGGACAACATTTGTTCGAACATGACGATGTGGTCAAGGATGCTTCTGGAAACATAAAACATAAGGATATCGGTCTTTTCCTAAAACAAAAGATATCCGAGCGCTTTACGGAAACTCCGGTCACCATAAAATACATCGATCCCAGTTATATCGTTAGGAGTGCCCCAGCAAATTCCAATGACAGTGTTTATTGCAGTCGATTGGCATATCATGCAGTGCATGGCGCGATGGCAGGCAAGACCAAATTCGTGAGCTGTAAAGTGAACAATAAGTATGTCTATGTTCCCATCTGTGAGGTCACCAAAAAACGCAAAAAAATTGATTTGGAAGGTGAATTTTGGTTTTCGGTACTGCAAAGCACTGGGCAACCATTTTCCCTAAAGTAAGCCGTAATTTTTTTGCTATTGCTTTAAAATGGGATCTATTTGGGCGATGGCCTCTTTTACATAAAAACTCGCATCTTCGGCATCACGTGCCTCGGAAATCCCATCCACATCGTCGGTTTGCGAAGAGCCTCTACTCGATGCAGCGAGGACAACAATTTTGGCATTAAGATCCCTAGTTGCATTCACGAAAGAGACAATTTCAGATGGAGGATTCCATTTTTCCCATGTATGGATTAGCAGTATCCCATCATAAGTCTTCGCATCAATTTCCGGCAATGCCGAAAGGTCCATTACGGCAATGTTGTAATGCGATTTGAAATGATTCGTCGTCTCTCTTGCTATTTTTTCGGGAAAATTTCCTTGGGCAGTGGCAATCAAGAGACTTTTTTCAAAGACAGGATTGTTGGAGACATAAGGTTCTACACTCGATTTAGAAACATCCTGATTGTACCAGACCATAAAAAGTACCATCAGGCCCGCTGCGACCATAGTCAGTAGCACAATATCCTTAAAGGTTTTCATTTTTTTTGATTTTAAAGCACAGGATTTGCTGCATCCAAAATGCACTGTAAAATTAATTAGGTGTCATGAGGAGGTAAATGATATAAGTCAGCTTTAAGAAGTGGATTAAAACAAAACCGATATAGGGTATTTTTCTGGAATAATGACCAAAACCTGACAATTGTCATTAAAATTCATTTGATACTGCGATAGCTTTGAAATGACCTTAAACAAGTAAAAATGGTAATACATATTCAGTATCAAAAAATGAGCACCAGTGAATCCATGAGCAGTCGTTTAATAAAGAAATTGGAGCGTCTGGGCAAAAAATACAATTGGATCATTAAAGCAAATGTGCTTTTCAAAATTGAAAATGATAAGGCTGGAGAAGACAAGATTTGTGAAATAGAACTAAGTGCACCAGGTCCAAGGTTGTTTGCAAAATCGAAGAGCAACGATTTTGAAAAGTCTATGGCTGAGACTGTTGATGATTTAAAGAGACAATTGGAAAAACGTCAGGAAGTTTTTGCAAGGCACTAAAGTGAGTCCCATTATTGGAAGAAGTTTGAACTATAAAGTATAAAAATGAAACCCTTAAGAATTAAAATAGTATTCCTTCTTGCCTTTTTGGCCGTAGGTTGCTCCTCCACTAAGTTGGTAAGCACCTGGAAGAATCCTGAAACGGTTTCTTTCGATGCTTACAAGGTGCTTGTTGTTGGAATGACCCAAGATGAGGAGGTTCGGATCGAGTTTGAGACCAGTTTGGTGAACAGACTTAAGGAAAAAGGGGTTGAATCTGTGCGGAGCATCGATCTTTTTGATGTGGAGTTCACTTCTTCCGAAAAATCCGAAGAAGAGCTTTCCGAAGTGGAGCAACAATTGTTGGACAAGGGCTTTGATGCCATTTTATTTACCAAGATCGTTGGTACCGAAAACCGAAAGAGCTTTAGACAGCGTATGAACAATTTGGGACAAATGTACGAACGTTTTAGCACCGACTATTTGGAACATCAAAACATCTTTTATGATTCAGAATATTATGAGTCGTTCAATGTTTATAATGCTGAAACCTCATTATACTGCATTTGTGTCGATAAGGAAAGGGAATTGATCTGGCGGGGAAATTTAGATGTTCCTGAACCGGTCAATATGGAAAAAACAATAGCCTCCTACATAAAACGCATTGCAGATGCCATGCAAGAGGAGGATGTTATCTTTTAGATTTAAGGTTAGATGCTAAGGAAAAAGCGTTCCTTTGGCTTTGCAACGGCTCCAATCCTTTTGTAAAAACGTATCGCCCCGGAATTAAAGTCCGGGGTTTGCCATTGGATCAAGTCGCAACCGAGTTTTCGTCCTTCTTTGGCAATTTCCTCAATCAATTTTGCGCCCAGGCCCATACCTCTTGTATGTTCCCTGAGAAAAATACAGTCCATATAAATATATTCGGAGGCGTCCCAGGTCGAGTATTGCTTCATATAGGTCGCATAACCAACTACCTCTTGGTCAATAACTGCCACTAGACAATATAGTTTTGGGGATTCAGAAAAAAGATCACGCAAAAGGTTTTCCCGCTTGCCCTGTCTTTCGTAGGGAGCCTTTTCATAAATGGAATGGGCTTCGCACAGATCAATCAGCGTATCAATGTCTTCCGGTACCGCGAACCGGATTTCTTGGTTTGTAGTCATGTCCGTTTTTTAGATGAATAGATTGTATTCGACAAAGATGTCGAAAAAGCGCGAGTTCTTACAAATCGTTCACGTAAGAATATAGCTCCCCCTTGAACGGAAATGGAAAGGTTGTATATGGTTTAAGAAACCTCGATTGGTCTAGGAAGGAAGTAACCCTAGAACATCAAGTAAGATACAGATTGGGATGGCAATCAAAATAATGACCAGTACAATGACCATAAAACGCAAAAAGCCTACCAGCAGCTTATTGCCAAAAGAAACTTCATCAGTCATAATAGTGTAATTTCCTTTCAATGTAAGGAATTATTCAGTGATAGCAGATGATTCCACGGGCCTTATTCGACCAAAAACCAAATTTTAGGTATGTGGCGCACGGCGACAGCTATTTTTTTGAATCCTTTTTGGAGCTTAACCTTCGGCCAAGTTCTTCTAGGGAAACCCCTTTGGTCTCGGGCATCATAAACATCACCCAAAGTAATTGGAGGACCATCATGAAAGAGAAAAATACGAAGATGGGCCATGGGTTTTCTTTGAAAATTCCTATTTCAGCATCTAAAAATGTTGGGGTGAGAAGGGTGATTAATGCGGCAAATACCCAATGCGTTCCCGTTCCCCAAGATTGTCCGTAGGAGCGTACTTTATTGGGGAAAATTTCGGAAATGAACACCCAAATAACGGCTCCCTGTCCCACTGCGTGGGAAGCAATAAAGACCAAAATAAAAATCAACAATAAGGTAGAACTGGCTCCTGAATAAAAACACCATCCTACCATGGCCAAGCTAACAATGTAGCCAATCGATCCGATGTACATGAGCTGTTTTCGCCCCAATTTATCAATCAAAGCGATGCCCACAAACGTAAAAATCAGGTTGATTATCCCAATGGAAATGGAACTAAAAAGCGATTCGCCCGATGCCAGGCCTGCTCGTTCCAGAATTTCGGGGGCGTAGTACAAAACAAAATTAATACCGGATAGTTGATTGAAAAAAGCGATTAAAAAAGCGAGTATGAGCGGTTTGTTGTACTTCCCAGAAAACAATTTTTCCTTCGTTTTTTCCGTGGTTTCCTGTAGCGCTGCTTTTATTTTGGTAAGGCTGATGGAAGTTTGTTCTTGGTCATTTCCCAACGAGGTCAGGGATTGTATGATCAACGATTCCTCTTTACCCTTTAGTGCCAGCCATCTGGGACTGTTGGGGATTTTCAGTACCATAAGGGTATAGATCAATGCTGGCAGTCCCTCAATACCCAACATCCAACGCCAGGCAATATCTTCCTTAAAAATCATACCGATCAAATAGTTGGAAATAAAGGCGATCAAAATCCCGAAAACAATGTTGAACTGGTACAGCGCGGTCAAACGCCCGCGGTTGTCCGCTGTTGATATTTCGGAAATGTATATGGGCGCGGCAACCGAAGATGCGCCCACGCCAACACCTCCTATAAACCTAAAAAAGGAAAAACTATAGGGCTCTGTTGCCAGAGCCGATCCAACGGCTGAGACAAAGTAGAGAATCCCTATCCATAAAAGGGTCTTTTTTCTTCCCAAGCGGTCGCAGGGTACACCGCCAAAAAGTGACCCCAAAACAGTTCCCCATAGGGCCATGGACATGATAAAAATGCCATGGAAGGTGAAAATGGAATCGCCCAAAAACCAGTTGGTGTCCCAAATTTCCTTTATCGGTTGGTTGGCCCCGGATATGACAACAGTATCAAAACCAAATAAAAATCCGGCCAAAGCGGCGGTAAGGGAAATTCTGAAAATGCGGTTGTCCATGGTTGGTTAGATTTGTTTAAAGCTAAGAAAAATTAAAGGATGTTTTCGATGTAGGCTACAATCTGTGAAGTGGCGCCTGTATTTTCTGTAAGGTAATTCGAGTTGATAGTCCCTGTTTCCAATCTGAAATCCATATCACTTAGCAATCGATTCATTAAGCTTGAAAATTCAGCTTGGTTATGCACCACATGAATTCCTTTTTTATCTACCAAGTCCTCTGCCTCCTTGAATCCCTCATATTGTGGCCCGATAATCACCGGAATTCCAAATGCCGCCGGCTCAAGGGTGTTGTGCAGCCCGGTTGCGAAAGCACCTCCAACATAGGCTACATCGGCGTAACTGTAAATTTTGGTTAAAATTCCTATAGTATCTATGATGATAACATCATAAGTGGAAAGATTCTCTCCCAGACCTGAGTATCGAATCGATTTTTTGTTAAGGCCGCTTTCAATTTTTTCAATGTGGTTGGGCTTAATGGTATGTGGTGCAATGACATATTTAATGGGTGCATTGGAGGTATTGATAAATTCAATCAGAATTTCCTCACCCTCAGGCCACGTGCTTCCCGCCACCAAACAGAACTGCCCATTTTTAAAATCTTCCATGAAGTCCAGGGAGTTGTCTCGGTTTAAAATTTCAGAAACGCGGTCAAAACGAGTATCCCCACTAACTGTTACATTCCGATATCCGATGGTGGCCAGCAAATCCCTCGATTTTTCATCTTGCACAAAAAAATGCTGAAATGTACCCAGACTTTTCCGTATAAATCCGCCATAAGTCTTAAAGAAGGCTTGTCTTTTTGAAAAAATGGCCGACACCAAAAGGGTGGGAATGGCATTTAGTTTTAGTTGATGCAAATAATTGGGCCAGATTTCATACTTGACAAAAAGCACTAGTTCCGGTTGGATCAGTTGCAAAAACCTTTTGGCATTGGAAATGGTATCCATGGGCAAGTACACAACAACATCTGCGATGGGTGTGTCCTTTTTTACTTCATAGCCCGAAGGCGAAAAAAAAGTAAGCACTATTTTATGGGAGGGATAGTTGGATTTTATCCGCTCCAGCATCGGAAGTCCCTGCTCGTATTCTCCCAATGAGGCCACATGCATCCAGATACTTTTATCTCCATTTTTAAGAACAGATTCCAACTTGGAAAAGCTGTTTTTCCGACCGGAAACGAATTGCTCCATCTTGGGGCTGAAAAGTGCGATTACCTGCAGTACATACCAGGAAGCTGAAATTAAAAGATTGTAAACAAAGCGCACAGGCAGCATATTTCCGCTAAAATACATTCTTTCGGCAATAGGCAGATATGGTGACTGAATTTCTTAATTTTGGGGCATAACTCACATGAATGAAGAAAATACAAATGGTTGACCTTAAAGGTCAATACGAAGGCATAAAGGAAGAAGTGAACACCTCCATTGCCGAAGTCCTGGATTCCTCAGCATTTATTAACGGCCCCTATGTGCATGCTTTTCAAAAAGAGTTGGAAGATTATTTGGGGGCAAAGCATGTTATCCCATGTGCAAATGGAACCGACGCCCTTCAAATCTGCATGATGGGTCTCGGATTAAAACCTGGTGATGAAGTCATCACAGCCGACTTCACTTTCGCCGCTACTGTGGAGGTAATCGCACTTTTGAATCTTACCCCCGTACTTGTGGATGTGGAAGAGGACACCTTCAATATTGACCCAGAGGCCATTGAAAAAGCCATTACCCCAAACACGAAGGCCATAGTGCCGGTGCATTTGTTCGGACAATGCGCCAACATGGACGCTATTTTGGAACTGGCCAAAAAGCACAACTTGTATGTTATTGAGGACAATGCCCAAGCCATTGGTGCGGACCATACCTTTAAGAACGGAGATAAGCAAAAAGCCGGAACCATGGGGCATGTGGCATCAACCTCCTTTTTTCCATCGAAAAACCTAGGATGTTATGGAGATGGAGGTGCTATTTTCACAAACGATGATGATTTAGCGCATACCATTCGTGGAATGGTCAACCATGGAATGTACAAGCGGTACTATCACGATGTGATTGGGGTGAACTCTCGATTAGACTCCATGCAGGCGGCAGTGCTTAGGGCGAAGCTTCCCAATTTGGATGAATACAATAGAAAACGACGCAATGCCGCAAGGAAGTATTCCAAAGCTTTTGAGGGGCAGTCCAACATTGCTGTTCCTAAAACAGTGAATGGCTGTGAAGGTATTTGTGATTCCTGCGACTGTCATGTGTTTCATCAGTATACCCTTCGTATTTTAAACGAAAAAAGAGACGATTTGGCGCAACATTTGAATGATAATGGCGTTCCATGTGGGGTATATTATCCCGTTCCGTTGCACAGACAAAAAGCTTATGTGGACGAGCGTTATGATGAAGCTGATTTTCCGGTGACCAATCAATTGGTAAAGGAAGTAATATCATTGCCGATGCATACGGAATTGGACGATGAACAAATCGAATTTATAACCAACCTGGTCATTGACTTTGTAAACCAGTAAGCATGAAAATACTCGTAACCGGAGGTTTGGGCTTTATAGGATCCCATACCGTGGTGGAATTGCAAAATGAAGGCTTTGAGGTAGTCATTATCGACAATCTCTCCAATTCTTCCGAAGATGTTTTAGATGGCATTGAGGCAATCACAGGAAAAAAACCCATCTTCGAAAAAATGGATCTTAGGGATAAACCCTTGGTTCAGGATTTCTTTAAAAGGCATAATGATATCGAAGGGGTGATTCATTTTGCAGCCTCGAAAGCGGTGGGTGAAAGTGTGGAAAAACCATTGCTGTATTACGAAAATAACTTGGGGGTTTTGGTCTATCTACTTCAAGAACTGACAAAAATGGATAAGGCCAACTTCATCTTCAGTTCCTCTTGCACGGTGTATGGTCAAGCCGATGAGTTGCCCATAACGGAAGATGCCCCGGTAAAACCAGCTGAATCTCCCTATGGGAATACCAAACAAGTGGGTGAAGAGATTATCCAGGATACTTGCAAGGTTAGCCCTAAATTGGCGGCCATTGCGTTAAGATATTTTAATCCTATTGGGGCGCATCCTTCTGTTGAGATTGGGGAGTTGCCCATTGGTGTTCCGCAAAACTTGGTGCCTTTTATCACACAAACCGGTGTTGGGCTTCGCGAACAACTTTCCGTTTTCGGTGACGACTATCCCACAGAGGATGGCACCTGCATACGGGATTACATTCATGTGGTGGATGTGGCCAAAGCCCATGTAGTGGCACTGCAACGGTTGTTGGAGGGTAAGAACAAATCCAATTACGAAGTGTTCAATCTCGGAACCGGAAAAGGAAGTTCCGTATTGGAGGTGATCCATAGTTTCGAAAGGGTTTCCGGTGATAAATTGAACTACCAGATTGTGGGAAGAAGGGCAGGCGATGTGGTACAGGCCTATGCGGATACCAAAAAAGCTAATTTGGTATTGGGTTGGAAAGCGGCTTCAACTCTGGACGAGTCCATAAAGTCGGCCTGGGACTGGGAACGAAAGAT
This sequence comes from Allomuricauda sp., assembly GCA_028284725.1. Taxonomy (GTDB): domain Bacteria; phylum Bacteroidota; class Bacteroidia; order Flavobacteriales; family Flavobacteriaceae; genus Flagellimonas. Next base: position 13,646 of record JANQRD010000070.1, read on the forward strand.
CCGCAATTAAAAACTGAACAAACAGGCTGTAAAAAAAGTAAGAAAAAATGCAGATGTCACATCGAGCGTCCGCCCGGATGACGCGTTCGGACGGTCAGTCGACATGTATTTGACATGCTGCATTTTATGAAGTTCTCGACTGCGCTCGAACTGACAAAAAGGTACTTTTTAGATATGGTTATCACGGAATGTATGCTTACATTTAGTGTGACTAATAGCTAACTGAAACCAAATGAAAAACTTCCTTCTCGCCTTATCTTTACTCTTTAGTACCATCATTTTTTCACAAGAAACGTATCTCCATTGTGGAAATATTGTTGATGTAAAATCGGGCAAAATACTCTCCGAAAAGACCATTGTGGTACTGGGGAAAACCATCACTTCCATTCAAAATGGATATCAAAATGGTGGCGCCGATGCCGTTGTAATCGATTTAAAAGACAAAACAGTGCTTCCTGGATTCATCGACATGCATGTTCATATCGAAGGGCAATCAAGCCCTCAGTCTTATATCCAGCGGTATACCTTAAATGAAGCTGATGTGGCATTTATGTCCACGGTTTACGCCAAAAACACCTTGATGGCCGGCTTTACCACGGTTCGTGATCTTGGTGGCAGCGGTGTGAACATTGCCCTCCGAAAGGCTATCGCTAAGGGAACAGTGATCGGGCCTAGAATTTTTACCGCGGGAAAGGCGATTGCAACCACAGGCGGACATGCCGATCCCACCAACGGGATGAAAAAGTCATTGATGGGAGATCCCGGGCCAAAAGAGGGGGTTGTCAACTCACCGGAAGATGGCAAAAAAGCGGTAAGACAACGCTATAAAGACGGCGCAGATGTTATCAAGATTACAGCGACCGGCGGTGTGCTTAGTGTGGCCAAAAGTGGCCAAAATCCGCAATTTACCATAGAGGAAATCAAGGCGATAACAGAAACCGCCAAGGATTATGGAATGCTTACTGCTGCCCATGCACATGGGGATGAAGGAATGCAGCGTGCCGTAGTAGGCGGTATAAAAACCATCGAACATGGAACCTTAATGAGCGAGGAAACCATGGATTTGATGATACAGAAGAACTCATTTTTGGTACCGACCATTACGGCTGGCAAGCAAGTCACGGAAAAGGCAAAAATCAAAGGATACTTTCCAGCGGTTGTTGCCAAAAAGGCTAGCGAAATAGGCCCAAAAATCCAGGGCATGTTTGCAAAAGCCTATAAAAAAGGAGTCCCCATCGCATTCGGTACGGATGCTGGTGTGTTTCCCCATGGCGAAAATGCAAGGGAGTTCGAGTACATGGTGGAAGCGGGAATGCCCGTTATGAAAGCATTGGAATCGGCCACAATCACCAATGCTGAGCTTTTGGGAATGGGGGATGAACTGGGTCAGCTCAAAGAGGGCTTTTTGGCAGATATCGTTGCGGTGGATGAAAACCCCAAGGACAATGTATCGACGTTAAAAAATGTTGTCTTTGTGATGAAGGAAGGTAAAATATATAAATCAAACTAAGTCCATTTTGGAAATTGGACAACCCACATATGCAATCCAATTTCGATAACAGTGTTGAACTCCTAAAGAATGCTCAAAAGGAGTTGCTCTATAAGAACCTACTTCAGCAGATTAAAAAGGATTTTGGTCTGGCCAACATCGAATTGGATTTCCCAATCGACATTGCTCCCAGCAAACTCAAGGATTTGCTCCGCGAGAAAATATACTTTCTTATCATGGAAAGGTTCCCAGAATATCTCAATCTTTTATACGTGGTGGATATCCCTGAAAAAGAGGTTGAGGAAATCGCAGCTTTGGATGCTGTCGAAGTGTCCGCCGAAGTATGCTTTTTGATCTTAAAAAGGGAGTGGAAAAAAGTTTGGTATAGAAGGCAATACGGCTCCTGAAAGAATTTTCCATTTAAGGCGAAGTTTGTTGACCTACCTTTAGTATTTGTTGTATTTTTGGTTAAATTTTCGGATAGGTTTTAGCTAAAAACTGTCAATGGATAAATATTCATTTTTGAATGCTGCGCACACTTCATTTTTTGCGGAGCTGTACGACAAATACCTAACAAGCCCGGACAGCCTTGAACCCAGTTGGAGAGCTTTCTTTCAGGGATTTGATTTTGGACTTGAAAGCTCTTTGGAGGATTTGGGCATCGAGTCGGAGGGAAGTGGAATG
>JANQRD010000074.1 GCA_028284725.1 Allomuricauda sp.
CAAATAAATCCTACTCTCATCGACTTCATATTTTCCTATAACATCGTCCAACAGATCATTGAGAACATCGATGTTCCAATTTTCGTATTGGTTTACGGGGGAAACCAGAATAATTGGGAAATCTTCATTCTTTTTCGCAAAAATGGTCATAAAATCATGTTTGACCATGTCGAGGGTGGGGTTAGGATTGTTCCCGTGTAGAAATACCAGTACTGGCCATTTCTTGGGGGAAACGGTATCATATTTCAATGGAAGGGTTACCAAATAATCTGTTGTCCGTACCAAACGACCTTCATGTTGTTGGGCCATATTCGGGATGAAATTCAAAAACATGAGTAAAATCAGTGTGATTTTCAACTGCATAACGGGATTTTCATTCATGTTTGAAAGATAAGTCAATCCCTAATTTGTTACACTCCAGAACAGATTACGAACAAAACGGAATTAAAATTTTTCCATAAGTAAGCATTGTTTTATTAAATGGAAAGTTAATGGGACAGATTTAGTAGAATGAGTGGTTTCCCAAGAATTGTTCCTTTTACGGGACATCATAAAGATCGAATCTTTATTTTTTAAAACACCGTGCTTACAATTTGTTCGTTTTTTTTCTGTAAATAGTTTTTACAATTTCTGTCCATTTTTTTTACATGAATGCATTCATTTTGTATTCTTTTAGATATTAATGTTCTTATTATCATTTAGTTACAAATAGTGGCATGAATATAGCAGCAGAAAAAATACTTTAGTGACAATTGCAATACTAGGCCTTCCTTACCCTATGACAACAATCGACAAGAATGATACACAATTACCTAAAAATAGCATGGAGAAACCTCTTAAAGAATAGAACTTATTCTATTATCAACATCGGAGGGCTGGCCATTGGCTTGACAATAGCAATACTTATTGGTCTGTGGGTTCATGATGAGATTACGTTCAATAAGCACTTTAACAACTACAGCGAAGTCGGACAAGTATTGATAAACAAAACTTTTGACGGTGAGACCCGCACTCGGTATACCTTGCCTTATCCCTTGGCAAGTGAGCTAAGGAATGTCTATGCTGATGACTTTAAATACGTGGTTATGGGTTCATTTCCAGGGGACAATATCCTATCGATCGAAGAAAAGGACCTGACCATGTTTGGTGTATTCATGGAAGAAGATGCCCTACGGATGTTTTCCCTGAACATGCTAAAGGGTGATAAAAGTGCTCTTGAGGACCCTAACTCCATTGTCCTTTCCGAGTCAACTGCGAAAGAACTTTTCGGAAATAAAAACCCGATGGGAGAAGCAATAAAAGTAAATAACGCCAATATGCAACCGTCAGGGGGGTTTTTGAAGATCTTCCTAATAATTCGAATATTTTTGAAGCCCTTCCTTTCGAATCAGGACTCAAAAAATTAAATTTTATTGCACCCTGGGACCATTATGTCTCTGCCAATGAATGGGTAAAAATATCAAGGGATCGAAATATATGGGATAACAATTCTTATCAAGTTTATGTACAAATAATGAATGGGTCGACTATGCAGTTGGTTAACGAAAAAATCAAGAATGCTGTCTATGATTATGTCCCAGATGGTACCAAACAAAGCAATCCTGAAATCTTTGTTCACCCCATGAAGGATTGGCACTTAAAAAATAATTTTAAGAATGGCCTGTCCATCGGTGGGGCTATAGAATATGTAAGGAGGTTCGGTATCATCGGAATTTTTGTGCTGTTGCTGGCCTGTATCAATTTTATGAACCTTGCTACCGCTAGAGCCCAGAAAAGGGCAAAGGAAGTGGGAATCCGAAAAACAGTTGGGTCCGACAGGTATCAATTGATCGCACAGTTTATGTTCGAATCCTTGTTGGTGACTTCTTTCGCTTTTATGGTAGCCTGCTCGCTTGTCATTTTGTTTTTGCCGTCATTCAATGGCTTAGCAGGAAAACAGATAATCTTTCCCTATTCAAACTCTTCATTTTGGGTGATTGGTCTGGGATTGGTATTGATTACGAGTCTTCTGGCAGGAAGTTATCCATCTCTTTATTTGTCTTCCTTTCGTCCGTTGAAAGCTTTGAGGGGAACCATGCAATCCGGTAAATCCGAGGTATTTTTCCGTAAGGCTTTGGTGGTTGTTCAATTTACTGTTTCAATAGTTCTTATGGTCGGAACTGTTATAATCAATCAACAAATTCAGCACACCAAGGACCGACCCATCGGATACGATAGCGACCAGTTGATTACGATTCCCAAGAATACTGAAGATTACGAAGGCAAGTACAATCTGCTTAGAGAGTCATTGAAAAATACAGGGGCGGTGACGGAGATTGCAGAATCGTCCAGCCCGTTGACCGAGGTATGGAATAGCAATGGTGGATTCGAATGGGAAGGTAAGGACCCTAATTTAATCACCAATATAGTTACCTTTTTCGTATCCCATGATTATGGTAGGACCGTAGGATGGGATATGGCAGAAGGAAGGGATTTTTCCAGGGACTTTGGTTCGGACTCCACAGCTTACATTCTGAACAGAGCAGCAGTTGAGTACATGGGAATGAAAAATCCTATTGGCAAAACCATAAGGTGGTATGATGGTACACATAAGGTGATAGGTGTAGTTGAAAACTTATTGACCGAATCGCCCTTTGAGCCTGTCAAGCCTTCCATCTACATGATAGATTATGATAATACGAACTGGATAGAATTAAAATTAGCACCTATTAAAAATGTAACCGAGTCCCTTACCAAAATTGAACAGGTATTTCACAAGATTGCCCCAAACGTTCCGTTTGAATACGAATTTGTGGATGAAGCATTCGGAAAAAAATTTGTTGCGGAGGAACGCCTGCGCAGGTTATCAGAAATTTTCTCGGTATTGGCCATTATAATAAGCTGTTTAGGCCTATTTGGACTGGCTTCTTTTGTCGCTGAAAAGAGAACAAAGGAAATTGGAATAAGAAAAGTGTTGGGGGCTTCAATTTCGAGCTTACTCAAAATGCTCTCGAAGGATTTTGCCTTGTTGGTGTTGTTCTCAGGGTTGATATCGATTCCTATCGCGAATTATTTTATGGGTCGGTGGTTGGAAGGTTATACATATCGCATTGAAATTCCTTGGTGGGTCTTTGGCGCTGCCATTTTTGGAGTGCTCTTTATTGCGTTGTTAACTGTAAGCTTCCAAGCCGTTCGAGCTGCACGGCAGAACCCCATACAAAGTTTAAAGGTAGAATAGCCATGTTAAACAATAAAATGGAAGAAAACTTGCTTTTTTCATGGCGTCTTATTCTTGGTCTTTTTTAATGGTTTCGGTATTAAACTTACTTGATATCTCATTCAAATAAAAAAGCCCGGCACAAGGCGGGCTTTGCATTCTTAAGCGACCTCCGCAGGATTCTGGTGTTTTAGAAAATATGGAGATTTTTAACGGTTCACAAATGCCTTACAAAATTTGTTGACCTAATTGTTGACGGTCTATTTGATTACAAATGGAGTCATTTGACTTTCATTCCAAATCTAACGATTCTTAAAAAAATAAGCGATGTTATTGAAGGTAAAATCCTGTACCATTAATCGTTCCTTATGTGAAACAGAAAATACATTTTCATTGGAAATTGAAAATCCCCCAAGGAAGGCTTTCTAAAATACCCCTGTATGCGCTGAGTGTCAAATTTACCACTCAAGTAAGGGAAAGATGTCCAGATGGCTTTCGAATTCTTCATGGCTTACGATTATTCAAGTCAATATTATTCGAAATATCGTTTATAGATTGGTTCCATTTCCCTTCAGTTGTAGTGTTCTGACTGTATTCCAAAGTTTTGGAAGGAATATTGATGTTCTTGTCTGAACCGGAAATGATGAGACCATAACTGGCAATCATTAATATTATTGACACCACCATATAGAGAATAGTGATGAACACCATCTTTTCCAGTACTATATGTTTGTGGATCTTTTTGGCTACATTTTCAAAATGGTCAAATACTCTTGTCCAAAATGGAACTAGGACATAAACCATCAAGGGTACCAAAACCATAGTCAAAATCAAGGTTCTAAGTAATACTGGCAGCCTGTTCAACGGCTCTCCGAATAATATCAAAAATATGGAGATAGCGGGGTAGATGCTTATCCAAACTATCAATGTGTTTTTATGCTTTTTCATGGTTTTCATTTTAATGGTTCATCTTAATTACATTACAAATGTAGCTGCCAATGGTGCCCTTTACTTGGTACTTTTCAAAGTATAAATGGTACATTTCAAGGCATAAAAAAAGCCGCATTCGCGGCTTCCAATTAATCATGTTCTCAGCTTACCTTTTTACAGGTCCGGATACATGCTCGTGTACGATTTTCCATTCTTTGCCAGATTTTTTCCAAATAAGGGTAGAATGGAATTCCCCGTTCACTGGGGTGCCATCTTTGAGCTTTCCTTCACCAGCAAACAGCAAGGTGGTCAATGCCATACTTTTATCCACGGTAATTTCAACATCACTAAGACCTGTCACTGTCCATTCATCAAAATTCCGCATCGCAGGCACCCAGATAGCTTTATAGGATTCCCATCCTCTTATCACCGTTTTTTCAGGTGACATGAGATCAAATGCCAGAAGTTCATCCGTATGTGAATAGAGATGTTCTATTTTTTCAATCCGATAAGGTTTTTCCTGAACGCTCCACAGTTTGTAATCCTCGACAAGTCGGGACAGGACTGCCCTATCGTTTATTTGTTCTTCATTTTGACCAAAAGAAGTCATAATCACCGCATTTATCATTAAGATAAGCAATACACTTTTATTGTAATTTATAATTGTCCTCATTTTTTCACTTTTTTAATTCTTCCACAAACTCTATCAAGTTTCCGTTGTTGTCACTAATGATTGCCCATTTGAAGGCAACATCGTTCTCGATATCCTCAAAAAGCCGGGGTGCAACGTCAATGGCAACGCCCTTCGTTCTCAAACCATCAATAAATTGGTTTAAGTTTTCTACCTTGAAAGCAATCCGTTTTACTCCTTGTACGGCCAGATCAGAAAAGGTATTTTTCCTTGAGTCCGGCAGTTCCGATGAATCCTCGCTCTTTATCAGCATTAACTCGAAGTTTCCCTTCTGTAATAGTTGTGCAGAGAGTCCCTTATTGGGAACAACGAACTTCTTATAGGCTTTAAAATCAAGTTTGGATATATACCATTCAGCTGCGTCCTCTACGCTGGATACGGAAATGACCAAATGTATGGGTTCAAATTTCATCCCAACCTTGGATTGGGAAAATGAATTAATGGTGGAGAGCAAGAGCATTGCCCCCACCATTTTTTTCAAAATATGTCGATTCAAGTATTCCATCGAGGTCCATGTTTATCAACTGTTCTTCCCTTTTGATGATTGTGCTTCGCTTACCACATCATAGATGGCATATTCAAAGGGCTTTTTGAGCATAGGGGTCGCTTTTTGGAAGAAGTTTTGGATATGCTCCGACTTTTGATGTGCGTCGCTCAAAAGATACTTCCTACTTTCCCATTCTTCGAAGATGATGATATTCTCAGGGCTATCCGGATTCTGGTACATATTTATGCTCAGGGCATATGGTTCCTTCAGGGCTTCCACACTGGTATGTTTTGCAACTTGCTTGAAAGCCTCTAATTCTGACGTTTTTACAGTGGCCGCAATGTGCAGTACCACTTTTTGGGTTGTTTCCATTTTAGTTTTCTTTTGCTGTTTGTAATAAATAATTCCAGGTTTCTGTATAAGAATGGGAATAGATTTCGATGATGTTCCCCCATGGGTCTTCACAATACACTAGTTGTCTGTCCCCTCCGGGGAAAATATCCCAGAGTTTGGTACGCTGTTTTCCACCATTGGCCAAGATCCGTTTGGAGACCTCTTGTGGATTTGGGTCCGTGATGGCAAAATGGAATATTCCGTTTTTCCAGTATTCCATATTGTCGTCCTTCCTTCCAGCTTCGGGGTCATTAAAAGAGAAAAGCTCAATACCCACACCATTTCCGGTCTTCAAGTGTGCAAATTGACCACTTGTCAATCGGCTACCCAAGATGTCAAGGGCCAGTTGGCCAAAGTGCGAATCATCCGCCTGCAAAGGCAAGGGCCCGATGATCAATTCAAACCCAAACACCCTTGAGTACCAATCAATGGCCTCTTCGATGTTGGATACTGTTAACCCTACGTGATTGATTGCGATTGTTGTTTCCATATTATTTGTCTTTTTAATGTTGATAAAAATTTATAGGACAAATGTATGGTCGCGACCAACCAGGTTTCTGGTAGATTTTACAGAAGGAATGGTAGTTTTTAAAAAAGCGGCTTTCAGGACGGACCGTTATCTCCGGTTTTGGGCCTGATACTGTTTAGGGGTAAGGCCTACGGCACCCTTAAAGAATTTTGTAAAATAGGAAGTGTCATTGAATTTAAGGGAATAGGCCGTTTGAGAGATGGTAATGCCGGTGGTCAGGAGTAGTGACTTTGCCTCCAATACTATTCTTTTTTTTATGATCTGTCCGGCTGTCTCACCTGTCAATTTTTTAAGGGTATTACTAAGGTAGTTTGGATGGACGAAGAGCCGGTCCGCAAAATCGTTCACCGAAAAGATTTTTTCGGCCTTACCGGTGACAACATCATAAAAGTGTCTTTCAAGAAGTTCGTTGAACCTGATTGCCATCAATGCCTCAGGCTTTTCTTCCTGGCTTTCATGTTCGATATGGTGCAGGGCCTCCGCTTCAATAAGTATGATCTGAAGATAATGCCAACAAAGATCCATTCTGTTGGTTTCGAAACATTTAAGGAGCTTTTCCAACAATTTCTGAAAATGAAGCATTTCTTTGTCCTCAAGCTGAATTTTCTGTGAGGCATCTAAATGATAGAACGTATATTCGGAATAATTGTTCGGCAGCCTGTTTTGGGTGGTAAATTCATTTGTAAAAATGCAAACATAGCCCTTCCACCTTTGTTCCCGTCGATAATATCTCAAGTGTTTGGGGCCGAGAAAATAGAGCGACCCTTTTATCATTTCGTAATCCCGCAATCCGATTTTATAGCGCGCTTGACCTTCGGTCATCAATGCCATTACATAGGTATTGCTCCTGAATATTGCAGTTTCGTTGAGTTGACTGTCAGGTGCGTCCTCAAAGCGATGTATCTGAAAATAGGGATTTCTGGGGGGTGGAAGTTTCAACCCTTTCAACAGGGTCGTTATGTCCTTGAATATGGCCACTTCTTTGTCCATATGTTAAAGTTAACCAATCATTCCAATATTGAAATGAGGATTCACTGGTACTTCAAAACGGCGAGTTAGTAGGACTCTTTAGGCAGCAAGAGTAGATTCCTTAGAAACGTTCGTTTAAGGAAGCTTTGCGTTTTTTGAATCCTACCTTTCAAAAAAAGGTATTTTCAAATCTCTTTACCACTGTACAAATAATTGACATTCTATGTAAATATATTTTACACCAATCTTGGTTTTAAATAAAGATATAATTTTATTATTCTGATTATCAGTTATTTAAACTACTGGCATAGAAATCGCTGTTTATTTTAAAAGCATTTGTCAATGAAAATGACAGGTATTTTCTTAACGTCCAGAAACCACCAGATTCAAAGACTTTTAAAATTATGATGATAAAACTAGCATTAAGAAGTTACAAGAAAAACAAGATGTTTTTTTTGATCAATATTCTTGGATTGACACTTGGTTCGGCAATGCTGTTAATTATTTTGAATTATTCTTTTTATGAGAATAGCTATGACACTTTCCACAGGGCTAGTAAAGATATCTACAGGGTGAATATGGATGAATTCAAATCCGATCAGGTTTTAAATGAATATGCGATAACCTATCCTGCTGTTGGTCCGGCAATGTTGGAAGAATTCCCTGAAATTATAAGTCAAGTCAGGATGTATACCGAGTCCACTTACGGCCCAGTTATTTTCACCTACACGGAGCCGGATGGTGATGTGGTAAAGTCAATTGAGCAACAGACATATTATGCCGATAATACGTTTTTTGAAATTTTTGATTTCAAATTAAAACATGGAAATCCAGATTTGGTACTTGATGGACTAAATTCTGCGGTGATAACCGAACGTATTGCTGAAAAATTTTTTAAAGGGGAAAACCCGATTAATAAAAGACTACGGGTTTATGACCGTGGGGGTTTAAAAGATCTGTTGGTAACAGGGGTAGCTGAAAACCCACCAATAAATTCCCATATTCAGTTTGATGTTATAATTTCCTTTCCCACTTTGTGCTCGGATGAATGGTGTACCACCAGTTGGGATTTTACGGATTTTACCACTTACGTACAGCTCGTCGATAACACTTATCCTGCTTCCATAGAATCCAAAATACCATCATTGGTTTCAAAATTTAAAAATAATCGGTTGGACACAAATGGGGTACAAGTAAGATTTGGATTATTGCCAATAGAAGACATTCACTTGTATTCAAATCGGATTCAGGAACTTACAACAAACTCAGATGGAAACAATGTTAAGTATTTACTGATAAGTGCTTTTCTGATTTTGATTATGTCATGGGTCAACTACGTTATGCTATCAACGGCATTGTCAGCTGAGAGAGCGCTTGAGGTCGGTGTCCTAAAGGTATTGGGATCTAACAGGAAACAGTTGGTTTATCAATACATAGGGGAATCGGCGATATTGAATTTGGTGGCATTGATTATATCCGTAATAATTGCAGAAGCAAGCTTAGGACTGATATCCAATAACCTATTGGATGGGACATTGCCTTCTTATTTATTCGATTTTTCAACAGGTTTTGGCTTACTTTATAAGCTATCCCTTATTGGAATTTTTGTTTTCAGTGTTTTGTTCTCCGGTATCTACCCTGCATTTGTTCTTTCTTCCTTTAAATTGATCAACGCTATCCAAGGTAGGGTGCGGTCGATGAAGGGAAGCTCATTTCGAAATACATTGGTAACGATGCAATTCTCCATTACTTTTATCTTGTGCGCATTTTTATTCTCAATCTTTGCACAGATTGATCATATGCGTTCTTCCGATCTTGGTTTTGAGATGGAGAGTATGGTTATTATACGAGCTCCAAGGGTTTTGCAGGAAAATCAAGATTATTTAGGGAGTGCCGAAACTTTCAAAAATGAATTATTAAACAGTCCATACATCACCTCCATGACCGCTTCGTCCTTGGTACCTGGAAAACCCCACAATTGGGGAGGCGATGTCAGAAGACTCAACCATGAGTCAGCTACCGACCTTCCGGTTCAGTTTAATGGTGTGGATTATGATTTTATAAAGAACTATGAACTGGATATTATTGCCGGCAGGGACTTTTCCAGAAACAACGGGAGTGATTCAAACGGTGTTGTGATTCTAAATCAGTCGGCAATTGAAAGATTACAGTTTGATAGCCCTGACGATGCAATCGGCCAAAATATTTTGATGTTCGGAGGGGATACACGTAAAATCATCGGGGTAGTTTCCGACTATAAGCAAGAATCGTTAAAAAAAGAACCAGCTCCTTATGTCCTGTTTTTATACAGTGCCCAAGGTTATTATTCATTAAGGGTTTCCGATGGGAACAAAAAAGCAGCACTTGCACACATGAGCACTGCATGGCAAAAAGTGTTTCCTGACAACCCGATAAATTACTTTTTTCTAGAGGATAATTACAACCAGCAATATAAAGGTGAGTATCGTTTTTTCATTGTATTCTCTATTTCAGCAGGCCTGTTGTTATTGATTGCGAGTATTGGGCTATTTGGTTTGCTGGCTTTTGCCACTAACAGAAGTATAAAGGAAATCTCGATTAGAAAGGTCTTTGGAGCTTCGATTATGAGTATTTGGGTGTCGTTGTACAAGTCATTGTTTATGTTTTTAGGCATAGCAATTTTAATTGCCGTGCCAGTTTCAAGCTATATCATCAATTTATGGTTGGAAGGATATGTCTCAAGAGTTTCTATAGGCCCACTATTTTTTGTTTTACCCTTTTTGATAGTTGTATCTGTTCTCGTTTGCGTTATTGCTCTTTATTCGGAAAAGATTTCAAGAGTAAATCCTGCCGTCACCCTTAAAATAGAATAAAGCGATTCTGCATCGGTAATTATCATGTATCTTTCCTCAAACATCTATTTTATAGTTTTAAAAATAGGCCATTTTTTAAGACAATTCAATGAATGAAATTTTTCTTTTAGCCAAGAGTCTCTTTTCTGGTCCTTTTTGATGGTTTCGATAATTGACATTTTATAGGACAAAACTCAGATATTTTTAATCGGTCAGCACTGTTGACGATTAGAAATCTGTTGACCGAATTGTTGACGCCTTGAGTGAATTCGGTTAAAAAACATCAATTTGTTAAGAAAATAAAAAAAACCTGCCAATCATAGGATTTACAGGTTTTTAGGTTTATTTGAAGTTCTGTAACAGAACCTTCTCGGATTCAAACTTCGATTATAGCGACCTCC
>JANQRD010000103.1 GCA_028284725.1 Allomuricauda sp.
GCTGTAAAAGAAGTGCCGCTTAATGGGGGGGCAAATATCGCTGTGCAATTAGAAGAGGATACTGCGAAATTGGAAGAAGTAGTGGTCATTGGGTATGGAACAGCAAGGAAAAAGGATATTACCGGATCTGTGGTTTCGAAAAACCTTGAGGATTCGCCTGAGTCCAACCTCCCCACGACCAATATACTACAGGGCCTAAGAGGGCTTTCGGGTGTTAATGTGGGGGTACAGAACTCTCCCGGCACGAATCCCAACCTACTGGTTCGGGGACAAAACTCGATTAATGGATCAAATGCCCCTTTGATTGTATTGGACGGTATCATATACCTTGGTGATCTAGCCAATATCAACCCACAGGATGTGTCTAAGATCGATGTGCTCAAAGACGCTTCTGCCGCTGCGGTATATGGGTCCAGGGCTGCCAACGGGGTTATCATGATTACCACAAAAAGCGGTAAGCCAGGTAAGCCCAAGATATCCTATGCCACCTCTGTCGGGTTCAATACCTGGCGCGACAAGTTCGATATGATGGAGACCGATCGCTGGGTGGAAAAAGTTGCTGACCAACAAAACCTTGATTCCGTTGACGACATTGTTTTTCAAGATTTGCTCCAGAATGAATATTTACGTCAACGGATAAATACCGATTGGTTGGACCTCATCTCGCGCCAAGGTTTTTTTCAAAACCACCAAATAGATGTCTCTGGAAGATCCGATAAGATTAATTATTATCTTTCCGGGGGCTATAACGAATCGGAAGGCGTAATCATCGGAGATGATTTTCAAAGAGTTTCTATCAGTACCAGACTTGACACCGATATCACTGACTGGTTGCGGATCGGCTTGAGTGGAAGTTTCAACAGAAGTGACTTTTCGGGCATTCAGGCAAATGTATTCACCGCCCAGGAGTTAAGCCCAATAAGTTATCCTTACCGTTTTGAGGGTATGCCCTTTAACGCAAACGCCAATACGGGAACCGAATTGGAGCGCTGGCCCTTTGGGACCTCTATCCAAAACCCTTTGTGGGGTACCGATGGTACCGTTGACGATGTGGATATCCGAAATTTTTACAGGGTTGCCGGGTTTGCCGATATCCAGATACCACAGATTGAGGGCCTGTCCTTTAGGATCAACTATGCGGCCTACACTGAAAACAGGAGACAAGATCGGTTCTTTCATGAAGACTACTTCATTCCGGAGGGCCAAAGCGGTTTCTATTTTGAACGTTACCAAGATTCTGAAATTCAAAATTCATTGGTCGAGGCCAACGGTTATAATCAACGAAGGGTAGACTTTAACTACGTTTTAGACAACATTCTCAATTACAACAGACAGTTTGGCGATCATTCCGTTGGGGCCACCCTTGTGGCGACAAGGGATTTTACCTCTATCAAAACATCTAGGGTAAGTGGTAACGATTTTTCGGCGGCAGGAAATACGGTACTTGGTGTGAACGGTATCCAAAAGGCCGAAAACCTAAATTACTCCCAAGACATCGTAGAGCGGGCCAACATAGGCTATCTGGCAAGGTTGAACTATGGCTTTAAGGACAGGTACAACTTAACTACCTCTGTCAGGAGGGATGGTGCCTCTGTATTTGGCGCTGATAGAAAATGGGGTACGTTTGCATCGTTGGGGTTGTCTTGGACCGTTTCAGAGGAAGAGTTTCTCAATGACAACAATATCATCAATTATTTAAAATTAAAGGCGTCCTATGGTCAAAACGGTAATCAAGGTGTAGATCCGTATACGACCATCAGTTCCGTGGCAAGCGGTAGGGACGGAGGTATTCGGTACGAGTTTGGCGACAATCCACCGCAAATATTGTATGGTATAGCGGTGGAAAATTTGGCCAATCCCCAATTGGGATGGGAAAAAACAACTTCTTTCAATACGGGTTTTTCCTCTGCCTTGTTCAATAACAGGGTGTTCCTTGATCTTGATCTTTACTTTACAAAAACGACCGATCAGATTTTTACTCGTAACATTCCCATAATGACAGGGTTCTCCTCTATCATAACCAGCCTGGGACGTGTAGATAATCAAGGGGTTGAAATCAATCTGAGGACCATAAACATTGACAACGAGAATTTTAGTTGGCAGTCTGACCTTTCGTTCTGGCGTAACCGAAATACGGTCAAAAGCCTGTTCGGAGACGATAATGACGGAGATGGCATCGAGGATGACGACATTGGCAGCTCACTGTTCATAGGTGAATCCTTAGGGGCCATTTACGGGTTCGAGTTCACCGGCATAGTGCAAGAAGACGATACGGATTATATTGACCTTAACAGTGCCGTGCCCGGTGATCCCATGTTCCGTGACCTGAACGGCGATGGGGTCATCGATGCCGAAAACGACAGGAAGATACTGGGGTTCAGAGTGCCAAATTTCAGGATGAACCTTTCAAATACCCTAACGTATAAGAATTTTACCTTTTATGCCATGCTGACAGGTATATTCGGTGGGGGCAAGGACAATTTCTACCAAGGTGAAAATCGATTGCGCAATTCCTTTAGAAACAGGATCATTAGCAATGAAGTGGATCACCCTTGGTGGACCCCCGAGAACAGAAGCGAAGAGTACATCAGGTCGTTTTATGTAGGAGGCCGCTACTTGGGGCTGCAATCGAGAGGCTTCGTGAGGATACAGGATGTATCCTTGTCATATGCCATGCCCCAAAAGATTGTTGAGCATTTGGGTTTGGATAAACTGGAGTTTTCCGCTGCGGCGAGAAACCTATATGTCTTTACCGACTGGTTCGGCGGGGGCGACCCTGAGTTTGAAGATACCAGTATCGGTGTAAGAGGAATCACGCCTTTTGCTAATCTCAATAGAGGGGTAAACCCGGTGCCCACCACCTTTACTTTTGGTATCAACACAAGATTTTAAAAAAAAGAATATGAAAACAAATAGAACAATACTTTTTTTCGCTGCCCTATCACTGCTGTTTTTGGGCAGTTGTGACGATGAAGGTTTTTTGACTGAAGAACCAAAGACCTTTAATACGATCGATAACATTTTCTCTTCTTCGGCCCAAACGGATCAACTTTTGATTACCATGTACAGTGAATTCCGGAGCTTTAAGGTAACCAATCGGCAGATGAAGGGGTTTGGTACAGATGTATATGATTCGCCCCTTTTCAGGTTGGGCCAGAGCTTTACTGACTATAGTAGGATAAATCCCCAAAATGGCGTGTTCAACACTTTTTACACGTTTTACTATGAGATGATCACTAGGGCCAATACCGTTATAGAAGTGGCCAATCGAGAGAATATCAGTTGGCCCTCGGAAGCCGAAAGGGCCTATGTGATCGCCCAAGCCAAATTCTTCAGGGGCTATTCATACGGAAGTTTGGCGCAACTTTTTGGGGGGGTGCCCTTGGTGACCGAAGTATTAAGTGAACCAAAATTCGATTTTGTCAGGGCTACCCGTGAAGAAACCTATCAATTTGCCATAGCCGACCTTGAAGCCGCCGTACCCGATCTACCGGAAACCACCCCGCAAGATGGCAGGGTAGTAAGAGGGGCCGCCCAGCACTATTTAAGCGAGTTCTATTTGAGCCTGGGCATTGTGACCGGTAGCGATTCAGACTTTCAAAGATCCGTTGATTTTGCAAACGATGTCATAGATGGGGGAGTATTTTCGTTGATGATATCCCGTTTTGGGGAAAGGATGGACGAAGCGGATAAGGATGTCTGGTGGGATCTTTTCCGCAAAAACAATGTAAACTATAATGACGGCAACATGGAGTGCGTTTGGAGCATACAAACCGATTTTGATGCTTGGCAAGCCGAAGATAATGAGGCGTTCCTGAATTACCCAAGGGTATTCATGCCCGCTTTAAGGGTGATACCCGGCGTTAGCGGTACTGACGAAGATGTGGGCGGTCGTGGGGTTGCCTTTATAGCACCTACCAATTATACAAAGGATTCGATTTGGGATCCCGCGATTTCTGATAATGATCAACGAAATGCCGAGCATAACATACGTCGCATCATTCGGTATAACGATCCCTCATATCCACCAGATAATCCAGGATCGCTTATCGGACAGATAGTCCCCCAGGATTCCATTGATAAAGCAGATGAAAATCTAGGTTTGGTATACCCAATTTATCAAAAGTTGACCACAGACAATTTCTTGGATGAAAACATAGGGTTTAGACCTAAGAGTAACCTCTTTAGGGACGAATACGCCATTCGACTTGCTGAAACTATTCTATTAAGGGCTGAGGCGTACCATAGGCTGGGGAACAATCAAGCCGCCGCTAATAACATCAATTTGCTCAGAAGCCGTGCCCAGTGCACCTATTTGGTCAGTGCCGGTGAGGTGGACATTGATTTTATTCTGGACGAACGGGCCAGGGAACTATTGGCCGAGGAAAGCCGATGGCAAACGTTGTTGCGCATGGGGGGTACGGTGGCAGTCGATCGGATTCGTCGATATGCCTTTCACCCTCATGTGGCGACCTCTTTGACATTTGACTATAACCTTTGGCCCATTCCACAGACTGTTATCGACCGAAATTCTGGGGTCGTATTAGAGCAAAACCCTGGTTGGAATCGTTAGCAATTCAATTCAACCAATGGGATCGATTAAAAAAAATGGAATGTTTTTTTGCGCTGAGAAGAAGCCGTAGTATAGAGTTATTTCATTTTGAATCGGTGCAGAAAAAGAAACGTTTTATCGGGCAGTTTTGTAAGTTGAATCAGTATAAGTTGAGTTAGTTTTTTTTGTACTTTGTGGTTCCACAGCTGTTGTTACATGGCTGTGGAACTTTTTTATCCATCATCATCATACCACCAAATCCAACTATAATTGTGCTAAATTATGCAGAGTTTATAAAGCGAATTTACCTTTAAGTTTGAGCAGTAACAGGGTAACAAAATAAAATATCATAAACTTTGCTCAATTGTGGTAGAAGAGAAAAGCCTTCAAATTATGCATGACACAAAACTAAGATCACAAAATATGATAGATTTTATTAAGGAAAATAAAATTTTGGTGTTCCTAACGATACTCATAACCATCGGGGTGTTGATTTTTAATGTGTTCCGTTATTCAACCAGCTATGGAATAGTTGAAATCAACAATATAAATTCACTGCTATTAGTGCCTTTTATTCTTTTGGTCTGTGCACTCGGAATGGCGTTGGGTGCTACCAAGAATTCCAACGAAATCGAAAAAGCCTATCAAAATCAACTTTCAGAGCGGGAACAGCAGGTAATTGAACTCATCTCTATGGGCAAAAAGAACCAAGATGTTGCAGATGAGCTGTATGTTGATATCACCACGATAAAAAGCCATGTCAACAGAATTTATAAAAAGACAGGGTTGAAAAACCGAAAAGAATTGAAATTTTACTTCGAAAGGGTATTAAAAAAGATTGGAAAAGATTAATTCCACCCTTTTTTCCTACTGTTTTGAGTTGCTGGTTCCCAATTTGTCTTAGAATTTTGTAGCAACTCAAAACAAAAGGAATGACAAAACTAAAAACACCCATAGTTTATGGATTTATGGTCGCGCTTGCAGGCAGTGTGCTAATGTTAACACTTATAGCGCTTAAATTAGTTGGCCCCAAAGCAATAGCTTTGGAAACGGAAATGACAGGGGGAACAATCCTATTTCTGATGCTATATCTTTTTTTGCTCTTTGGAATTTATTTTGCCATTAAGAAAAAGAAGGACGAACAGGGACAGAGCCTTTCCTTTAAGGAAGCAGTTGTACAAGGTATGGCAGTCAGCACGGCAACGGCTGTGTTCAGTGTAATTTTTACAATAGTTTTTTATGAACTGCTGTATCCAACTTACGTGGTTGAAACAATTGATGCGCTTAAACTGAAAATGGAGAATGCAGGAGTTTCAATTGACCTACTTAACACTAAGCTTGGAGAAAGAGAGGCGTATTTAAGTACTTCGTCACAAAGCCTATTCTCGTTTGTTGGAAATCTCATTACGGGCGCTGCATTCACCTTATTGTTGAGTTTCTTTCTCAAATCAAATATCAAGGGGAATGAACTACAATGATCAAATAACCGATTACATAGCCGAAGCTCCAGAGGAGCAGGTTTTTTTGCTGGAGGAGTTGAGGGAGCTAGTGCACAAATCCGTAAACAATGTCAATGAGGAGTTGAAATGGAAAATGCCTGTTTTCAATAACGGAAAAGACTTTGCCTATCTGCGATTTGCCAAAAAACATGTTACACTGGGATTTTACAATATTGGTAAACTTAAAGATCCAGACAATTTGTTGGAAGGAAAGGGCAATACCCTAAAACATATAAAGATTAGTGTCCTGGATTCAAATCTCAAAGAGCAAATAATAAGATGGTTAAAGGAAATAACAGAATAAATGTCGACCACTTGACTAAGCTTATACAGTAGACAACAATAACTCCTTTTGACCTTGAATAGCTAAAATATGGAGAGATTCTTCATGTACAGTGTATAGATATTAGGTCGCTAAGGGGAAAATCACAACATTTCTATACAAAAAGAATACCATAGGTAGTGCAATGGATATGTTGTGAAAACATATTGGAACTTTTTACACGGAGTGCAAGCTTTAAGCAAAATACCTATTCATTGTCCCAGATTACATCACGATGTCGTTTCGCCATTTGTATGATTCAGGAATGTCCGTATCATCGATCAATTGACGGATATCAATTTCAATACCGCGGCTCATATCGGTAATGGGGACGTCATTGGGACCACCCTCAAAGGGATTTTCGGTATTTTCCCCAATGGCCTCCATGGTATGGAAAACCCAAGTGATCAAGGCGCTAAAGGGAATCGAAAACCATACAAAGTGTTGGCCTATAAAAATTTGAAGCTTTTGGGTGAAATCAAAATAGGCGGGACGTTCTACCAAATTTTCAACAACTCGGTGACCGATCATTTCAAACCCTTCCATAATACCAAAGGGTACCAGCAAGATGAATATCCACACGAAAACATAGTTTAAGGTAGCAAACTGTCTTGGGTATGGAAAGTTCTTGATTCGCTCACTTTTCCCTTGAAGGGTATAAAGTTCGGTGAGCATATTCATCATTTCCATATGCCGAAAGTCTTCAATATGGCCTTGGTCCATTAGTTCCCCCAAGCGTTTGGATTGGATACCCAGCAACTGTGAAGCTTGATTTCCCTTTGCAAAAATTTCCTTTGCCTCCTGTTTTGAAATGTAGGGCTCGATAGCGGTTTCAATCGGTATGGTGTCTTCCAAAACAGTATATTGTGTCGCCCTGAATTCCCGATTCGATTTTTGATTTTTCAGATGGGTTTCCCATGGTTTGTCTTTCCGCAACTGATACCGCAAGGCTGTTAACCACGCTACATGGCGGTGTACCAACTCCCGTTTTACATCCTTTAATTCCATGTCGCTCATAGGGCTTTTGGCATGATTGTTCGTAATGAAGTCCTTCACCATAATGGTCCAAGAACGAGATGCATTTACAATCCCTCCCCAAATTTTACGGGCTTCCCAAAGACGATCATAAGAAGCATTGTTCTTGAAACTGATCAAAAATGCTACCGCTGTTCCCAGTGCACCCAATGGCAGCCATGGTACATGGAGCCATTTCCATCGAAGAACATCAAAGAGAAATACGGGCACTGTGGCCAATATTAAAAAGAGAAAAATATGCCTTCTGGTCCATCTAATGACCCCCTTTATGGGAAATATTCTTCTTGTGTACATAGGTTGTGAATATTCTACTGAGTTGCACTACAAAATAGGGAAATTCAAAAGAACACGTAAATCCGTAATAAATGAGACCATAGCTTATAATTTACTTAAGGGTCGGTACGGTTTTCATTTGTATGAGTGAAGAAAATAAGTATGTGATAATTAAATTTACATTAACATATTTTTGTAGTCTTTTTCCTATTTTTAATACGTCTTTTTTTAACCCCAAATCCATTCGGCATGGACAAAATGCTCCTGCACTCCCTGATGTCGTATTTTAATGCGCTAAAAATTCCCATCTCCCAGGAAGAATTGGAACTTCAGCTCTACAGCAATCCTTATGGATCTTCATTGTTTGCTATTTCCAATACGTTGGATTTTTTACGGATAGAGAATGTGGCGGCCAAAGTTGATAAGGAGCGAATGGAAGATTTACCAAATCATTTTTTAGCTTATGTGGAAGAAGGGGAAAATTCCTCATATTTTTCGCACATAGAGCAAAAAAAGGAGACGGTATGGTTAGGTGCGGAGCAAAGGGAACTCAGTACCACAGAATTTAAAAAAATCTGGAATGGGGTGGTGCTAGTAGCCGAAAATAATCAGTCACAAGTTTCTGGAGGGCGCGATCGATTAAATTGGCTATGGGGTCTTGCAGTTGCTTTAACTGTCTGGGCGCTGTGGCCTAACGTAGTGGAATTGGCTTTTTCAATGATTGGGTTGCTTGGGCTGTATGTTTCCACACAGATTTTTCAAATGTCTAATGATCGGGAATCTGTCTTGGGAGAGAAAATTTGTGGACAAAAGATGGGCGAGGGTTGCGATAAGGTACTCAAATCTGAGGATTACAATCTGCTTGGCTTTTCACCCAACGATTTGCTTTTTGCTTTTTTGGCCTCCCAGATTTTCTTCGTAATTATCCATCAAGGTTTTTCTCCGCTCCAACCCTTTATTTATGCACTGGCTTTATTGGCTTTGATCGGATCCGTAATTGCGCAAGCTTTCATTTTAAAATCTTGGTGTCGCCTTTGTTTGCTATCCGCAGGGTTAATCCTTGTGCAAAGTGGGAGTGTTTTTTTCCAGTTTATATCAAACCAAACCCTATATCCCGAATTGAGTACGAAATTGATTCTGGACTTGGTAGGTAATGCAATCTTCTTTTTTCTTATTGCCTTGCTGGTCAATCATTTTAGAACGTTGAAGAAACAAAACTTTAAATCGAACACGAATGAAATTGAGTTGCTGAAATTTAAAAGGTCACCTTTCATTGTAAAGCCGGTTTTGGAACAGTCGGAAAGGTTGAAATTCCCAGAGGGCGGTAACAAACTAAAATTTGGAAATTTGGGTTCTAGATATACCATCACCCTGGTTTTGTCAACAACCTGTAGCTTTTGTAAGAATGCTTTCCTTAAACTATATGAGCATTATCAGAGGAACAAGAACAGTATTGGTTACCAATTGGTTTTTAACCATTACGATACTTCACAATCACCAAATAACGATGTAGCGGTCAAACTCATTGCCCAACTTAGGCAGAATGGTGAGGGACAGTTTTTGGAAAAAACTGCAAAATGGTTCAGAGAGCAAAATCGAAATAGGTTTTTAAAATCAGAGCCTATCCAAATTGGGGAAAGTGAATATGAGATCTTGAGAGACCAGCGGAAATGGTGTGAACAGAATGAAATTTTCCAGACCCCTATGATTATCATCAATGGAATCATTGTACCGTATTACTATGAGCCCGATTTTTTGGATGATGTACTCAATGTAATCATGGAGAACGAAATGGATGTGAATGTTCAAGCTGTTTGAAATGATTTGGACGCTTTCTGATCGCGCAACCATAAAATCTTATCAAGCAGGCCTATTTTTAGTGTTAATTGACATAATATTAACGATTTGAACATCTAAAAAGTAGGAAAAATACTACAAAATTGATAAATTTAAGTGGTCAATCTCTCAAACCCCATATTGAAATTGCAGAGAACTTAAATCTTTTTATGAGATGAAAAAGTTGAGTTTGAAAAATCTCAAAGACCAAGCGTTGGACAGCCTTCAAATGAAGAACATCAAGGGTATGTCTAGTGGTACTTGTTACCCTCACTATTACTGTGGTGACTATTACTGTAGTAATGTGAACCCATACGCTTGTTGCTGTCCGCCTGCATGCTAATTTGTAGCGCTTGATCATTTGGTTGATTCCGACCTTAAGGAATCTTTAAAAGTCCAAGGAGTCATCTCTTTGGACTTTTTTAGTTTACATGCAAAAATGTTTGGTAATAAAGACATTGGGCGGTTACAAAATTCAATAATATGTTTTCTAGCTCTTTTGGGCCCAGAGGTAGAACATCCTTCATCATTTGAAGAAAGTCGTTAAAATGAAAGACTTCGGTATAATCGATAAGGTCCAATAGCACGGAGTTCAACCCTGAGAGAAAAGCCTCCTTTGGAGCCAGTGACAAGAAGCTTGGAATAAAAAAATAAGATGTGTTGGTTTTGACCACTTGATTTGATTCCTGTAAGGCTTCCCAAGAAAAAGCACTTTGGGCCAGATAATGGGTTAAAAGAGGATTAATTCGGAACGATTGCTTCACTTTTTCCTCTGGTACTAGATCACAAAAGGAAATTGCACCGTTGATTTGGGAAATCACCAATGCCGTATCCATTTTTGTTGATTTTAGAATCTCATACCTGCGTTCCTCGAGAACTTTAAAGTCTGTAATACGTTCGTCATCAGAGTTGACCGAATCCAGCATTTGATTCAAAATACCAAAAACGTATTCGCGCTCGTGGATATCCATAAACCGGGAAGCTTCAATTTGAATGTCGAATGTAGAATTATTTGTCGCCCAATCCACAAAATTCCTTCGGGTTCTCATACTGTTTCAGGCTTAAAGCGGTTCACAAGTCTGTGATAGTAATCGGGAAACTCACCGTATAATCGGGCCACAACCTGTTCCATAAATTCCGTGTTTTTTTTCAGATGACTGATAAGGTGCACGTACATGGATTTTTTTGGAATCTCATGGAAGGCCGCAAAATTGTAATTGACCTCATTATCGGCCATAGGATACAATGAGGCCATGCTCAAATCACGTTTTTGGATTAAATTACTGAATAGGAACTGTTCATAATATAAATTCAGTAATCCTACATTCATGGCGTCCAGCTTGTCCAGGTTGTTATCTAAAAGTTTAAAAGCGTTAGCTGTATACGTTTTGAATAGTTCCAGGTCACTTCCGCCAATGATTCCGGCATTGATTAATGGGATGTGTTGTGATAAATCCGCCTCAAATGCATCCGGAACATTTTCAAAATGCTGCCATACATACGGATGGATTTCCACATATTGATTCTTGTTCAAATCGAAGCTTTGGCAAAACAATGGGGCATCCAAAATGGGATCTAATACTTTACCGAACAGAAAAACGTCGCCATCCAAATGACAAAACGGCTCCTCTTGGATGCTATAGGTGTACAACTTTCCCAAGGCCCACAAACCTTTGTGATACGATTCAATTTTATTAAGGGCGGTGGAAAATGAAGTATAGGGCAATTGCAAGGTGTTTTTGAAAAACTCAAGTCCCTCATCATCCGTGACCAAATGCAAATTGCCATAATATTTTTTGATGGATAGGCAACTGTAGCACCAAGCTGCGTAGAACAAAAACTCATTGGGAAACCCACCGTGGTGTCTTAGGTTCCAATTAAATTTGTTGGCCCTGTCATTAAAAGGTTTCGACCAAAAAGAGTGGATAAATTTCATGGGGTATTTGGGGCATTTTTGTTTTTGGAATCTTCAAATCCGATTCCTTTAAAGTTACCAAATACAAGCGATATAAATAAGAAAAACCCTACATTTATGATGGCTCTTATCTCGACAATGCCTTGTTCAGTTGATAAAAAATACGCTGCAGAACACTGAGTTCTTCGGTGATTATTTCAGCATTGCCCTCCATTTCCTGTTTAAACTGAAGTTGTTTATCGTATGAAGTCACCAGACTGTCCAATCGTACAGCAATGGAATAAGAGGCTTCCCCCTTTTTGGGTACTGCTGAGATATCAACAATTTCACCACCGAGGCTTCCCCATTCCTGAAAGGGATAATTGTCCAGTTTCACAATCAGTTTTTGCCCTTTTTTCACTTTCCCCGAATTTTTAATAGGAAGGGTGACCAGTCCTATTAGCGAGTCGGTCTCTTGGGGCACAACGGTAAACACGACTTCGCCCACTTTTACATTTTGATATTTATTCCGAATATCAAACATGGTGAGTTCACCATCGATTGGACTTACCAACAAATAGGACAGTTCCCAGTTGCGAATGGCATTTTTAAGGGATTCTGTACTCAATTTCAGTTCCTGTTCGTAATTGTAGTTCAACTCTGTATCCGAAATAGTGGATTGCACCTTGCTTCCGGACAGTGTGGCAATGGACACTTTGGTGTTTTGAATGGAACTTTTCAAATTTTCCAGTTGTTGTTTATCGGTCAGATATCCACGTGAGGCCGTCTCAAATTCTGATTTGGAAATAACCCCTTTTTTGTAAAGCTGTTGATTGCGTTCGTATTGTTGTTGGGATAGTTCCAATTCATTTTCGAATAGTTGGAGCTCCTGTATTTGCCCAGATAAAAGATTTCGCAATTCCCTTAGTTGCACTTCCGAGGAAAAAATCTCCTTTTTTCTGGGATTTAGGGTTTTATTGAGCACATATTTTTGATACGAAACCACAAAATCATAATACGCCTGATTCAAATTTCCCAAACGAAGGTTGGTAGGAAAAAGGACATTGATGGAATCCAAACTTGTGAGTCGAGGTGAAAAATCTTGTAGCTTTTCCTTCAATTGTTGTACATCCCCATATACGGCTGGGTTTTCTATTTCCGCCAATGGTTGACCTTTCGACACATGGTCTCCAGTTTGTGCAAAAAGAGCGTTGAGCTTGCCATCGCTATTGGCTTGTATATAGGCCGGAGGTGTTTTTGAGGTGATGATGATCCTTGCACTGAGCACATCGTTGTATTGTACAAGTGCACTACCTAAAATCAGCACTATTACAATGGCGAAAACACTTGAGGTGCCCCACCGGATCATCCAGTTGGGGGTCTTGCCCAAAATCTCCTGGACTTCGTCGGAACGATCGTCAAGATAGCTTAATTCATTTTCTTCCATTGGTACAGCTACTTAAATTGCAAAACTCAGGTTCCTAATTCCAATTGGTTTTTCACAAGGGTATAGTAGGCTTCCTTTCTTTGAGCCAATTCGTCATGGGTGCCTCGTTCTATGATTCTGCCTTTGTCCAACACCAGGATTTGGTCGGCATTTTTTACAGTGCTCAGCCGATGTGCCACAACCACAACGGTTCTGCCCTTATAGAATTCATCCAGATTTTTCATGATGGCTTTTTCATTGTTGGCATCCAAAGCACTTGTGGCCTCATCAAAAAACAGGTACTTTGGATTTTTATACACAGCACGGGCAATCAAAATGCGCTGATGTTGTCCTCCGCTAATGTTCACCCCACTGGCACCTACTTTGGTATGATAGCCGGAGGACGTACTGCTTATAAAACTGGAAAGGTTTGCCAATTTTGTCGCGTTTGCCAAACGCTTTTTGTCCACCACAGATTCAGAATCCGATTCGGTAATGTTGCGGGCAATTGTATCACCGAACAGAAAGCCATCTTGCATTACAGTACCACATTGTTTTCGCCAAAAACTGGTCTTTAAATCTTCCAGGCCAACATTACCAACACCAATCATACCTTCGGTTGGCTCATAAAACTTGAGCAACAACTTGATCAGTGTCGTTTTTCCGCTACCACTGGCACCCACTATGGCAGTGACCTTTCCTTGGGGAATTTCAAAACTTAGATCATCAAGTACCTTACTTCCATTAGTGCCGGCATAGGAAAAACTGACCTTATTGAATATGATGCTTTGATCTTCGGGCAATTCGGACAGGCTTTCATCCTCAATATTTTCTTCCTCTTTTTTGGTATGGATTTCAGAAAGTCTTTCGAGGCTAAGCTTTGCATCCTGGCCGGTCTGTAGAAAGGATATAAAATTGTTTATAGGTAAGTTGAGTTGTCCTATGATGTATTGGACGGATAGCATCATTCCCAACGTCAGCCCCCCATCAATAACGGCTTTTGCCGAGATAAACGTTATCAAGATGTTCTTCATTTCGTTTAAAAAACGCCCCCCTGTGTTCTGAACTTGGGATAACGAGAGTCCTTTAATGGAAATTTTGAACAACTGCACTTGAATGCCTTCCCATTCCCATCGACGCCTTCGTTCCGAACCATTCAATTTTATTTCCTGCATCCCTGAAATCAACTGATACAAACTACTCTGATTTTCGGAGGACTGATCAAAGCGCCTGTAATCCAGTTCCGCCCTTTTTTTCATAAAAATTAGCGTCCAGAGGATGTACAAGGTCGAGCCGAAAAAAAAAACGAGAAAAATATAGATGTCGTAGTAGGCTAGTATGATTCCGAATACCAGTACGTTCACGATGGAAAATAAGGTGTCCAAAGTGGTTGTGGAAAGGAAGCTCTCAATCCTATTGTGGTCGTAAATACGTTGAATGATGTCGCCCGTATTTCTGGAATCGAAAAAGGCAATGGGCAGTCGCATTAGCTTAATCAAAAAATCCGAAATAAGATTGATGTTCACACGACTTGTCACATGCAGAAGGATCCATCCACGGATAACCTCCACCGAAGTTTGCGAAATGAACAGCACAATTTGCGCTATAAGAATCAGATATACGAAATTGATGTTTTGATAATTGATTCCATAGTCAACCACGGCCTGGGTTAGAAACGGAAAAATGAGTTGCAACAAACTGCCAGCCAATAAACCAAAGGCCAACTGCAGAATATGACTTTTAAATGGCGTGAAATAGCGGAGTAGATATTTAAAACCATAT
>JANQRD010000120.1 GCA_028284725.1 Allomuricauda sp.
ATGTAGAGCGGCGCAAGCAGGATTCCCCGCATTTTATACCCCGGCCGGATTCGGTACCGAGGTTGCCGAAGGCAAGGAGACTCGAGAGTTTGATGGAAAGATGTACGTATTGGAGCCAGCTTACAAAGCAGATTTCGCATTTGTAAAGGCTTGGAAAGGTGATGAGGCAGGAAATTTAATCTTTAAAGGTACTGCCCGAAACTTTAATCCTTGTATGTGCGGTGCTGCCAAGGTTACGGTAGTGGAGGTGGAGGAATTGCTTCCAGCTGGGAGTTTGGATCCCAACCAAATTCATATACCTGGTATTTTTGTACAGCGTATTTTCAAAGGGGAGAATTACGAAAAGCGAATTGAACAACGAACTGTTAGACAAAGAAGTCAATGAGATTAACATATACCTGCTCAGTTTGTAAAAAACAGAACTTTCTTAAGGAAAAAGCCGATACAAGACCAGAATTACAAAAGAAACTTGGCCGCGATGAAGTACATGTGAATTGTGACAATTGCGGGAAAATGGACAAAAAACATATTAATAGAATTACCGCTGTAGTAGATCAACGTATAACCGCTCTTGGGCTTATACTCGGAAGTATTATAAGCTTTGTTTTGATTTATTTGTTTGGGTTTATAGCAGCACTTACCTTGTCACTTCCTATAATAGTTTGGAGGTATGAGAGTGAAAATGCACATAAGTTTAATTCATATGCAATTAGAAGAGAGTAATGTTAGATAAAAACGGAATTGCAAAGCGAATCGCTAAAGAAGTTAAGGACGGCTACTATGTGAATCTTGGAATCGGGATTCCCACTTTGGTGGCGAATTTTGTTAGGGAGGATATCAGCGTCGAGTTCCAAAGCGAAAATGGTGTTCTGGGCATGGGGCCATTCCCATTTGAGGGAGAAGAGGATGCTGACGTAATCAATGCGGGAAAACAAACCATAACCACCTTGCCAGGGGCCTCATTTTTTGATTCTGCCACGAGTTTTGGAATGATTCGGGGGCAACATGTAGATCTTACGATTTTGGGAGCCATGGAGGTTGCGGAAAACGGGGATATCGCCAACTGGAAAATTCCTGGAAAAATGGTCAAGGGAATGGGAGGTGCCATGGATTTGGTAGCCTCGGCCGAGAATATCATTGTAGCCATGATGCATACAAACAAGGCAGGGCAATCCAAACTGCTTAAAAAGTGTACTTTGCCATTGACTGGAGTAGGCTGCGTAAAAAAAATAGTGACCAATCTTGCGGTTATGGAGGTCACGCCAGAGGGATTTAAATTGCTTGAAAGGGCACCAGGGGTCTCCGTGGGGCAAATTGAGCAGGCAACAGAAGGGAAATTAATAGTGGAATCAGATGTTCCAGAGATGGAAATTTCATAAAACCAATCAGTTTGTTTACCACAAAATACCACAGCTTCACAACAAAATCTTTTGCATATAATAAGTTGTAGCTATTTTTGGATTTGTAGAATTATTTTCCCAAATTAACACCTATAAAAACAACACCATGGCACCCAAATTAAACCAGTCCGCTGTAGACGAAAATATACAGGTCTACCGAAATGATTTCTTTACTGGATTTATGTTATTGATCAAAAAGCTTTTTATGCTTTAAGACAGAACAAATCAGACCGAATTGATGAGCCAAACATTGTGTTTGGCTTTTTTATTTTCCAATTTTGTGGAAAGCAATTGGAATGGATTTACATTATAGGCGATGTACAGCTTCTGATTTAAATGAGTTGATCCAAATTTCAAGGGATACTTTTAAGGCTGCATTTGAAAAAGAGAACAATCCCGATGATTTTGCCACTTACTTCAGTTTTGCCTTTAGCGAAGAAAAGATTCGTTCCGAACTGGAGCATAAAGCTTGCCACTTTTATTTTGTTTATGACCAGAACACATTGGTTGCCTATTTCAAACTCAATGAAAAGGAAGCACAGACAGATGTGAAAGATGAGCAGTCCGTTGAGGTGGAACGGATTTATGTGCTGGAAGCCCATCAAGGCAAAAACATTGGATCTTGGATACTTGAGCAAATACAATATCTGGGGAAAAAGATGGGCAAGAATTATATTTGGTTGGGCGTGTGGGAGCATAATCGAGCTGCTATCCGGTTTTACCAACGTTACGGATACGAAAAATTTGGGACACATCCCTACTACATTGGGAAGGACAAACAGACCGATTGGCTCTTGCGACTAGAGCTTTAGCAAATAATCTAGATAGAGAATATCTCCTTCAGCTTGTAATTTGCTCGCTATGGCATTTTCAAACGCAGTATGAACCAATAAGGAAATAGCTTTTGCATTGGCCTTGGTCAAACTGTTGGTTCTGTACACCACATCACGAATTGTAGAAAAACTGATGTTGCTTCGGCCGGCGATATTGGCGAAATCGTCCTTGGAAGCATTTCTTCGCAAGATGGTGGAAAGTTGTTCGCTGATTGGCTTTCCGAATTCTTCCTCTAAAAACATGCTGTTGCTATTGATAATTAGATCGGAATACTTGATGGAACCCATACACTTGTTTTTACGGTTTATGAATTGATGTGTCGGGGTCAAATCCTATTTTCTATATTTGGTTTGTAACTCAATTACAGAAACGTGGCGAATCGCTGCGCGCAAAGCTATATATGTAAAAATATTACACAATATAGTAATTCTATGTATGTTTTAAAACAATTAAGAAGAAAAAAGGGAATCAGTCAATCCGATTTGGGAAGGGAAATCGGTGTAAGCCTGCGCACTGTACAGCTTTATGAAAAGAAAGGTGCCAATATCCCCATCAAAAATTTAACAAAAATCGCTGATTATTTCGACCTCAGTATCGCAGAACTTTACTTGCATGAACTTAACGATTCAGGAGGGAGCTATGCTAACAAACAACCTTTCACAAAGCACGGTAACGTCTTTTATCCGTTGGATTATGGCAAATATCTGGTAATGGGTTCTTTGATATTGATGGAGCAGCAACACTGGTATATAGACCAAATCGGAACCAAGAATTCCGAAGGAAATAGCTTTCAAATGGGTTTTATCATCGATTTTTTGGAAGATGGCGCGTACAGGGCCTTTGAGGTTTCTGGTGATTCCATGAACGATGGCTCCATAAACGCCATTCCAAATAAGGCCATTGTCCTTGGTGTGGAAATTCCCAAAGAAACACTATCAAAAAAAGAAGATACCATAGCAAATATGCCTTGCATGCTTATTTGCAGGGACAGAATTCTCTGTAAATGGATTACGAAGGTTGATTCTGAAAACGAAACGATTGGCTGCCAAAACTTGAACAAGTCCCCAGAATACCAAGATTTTGAACTGCCCTTTTCAGAAATACTTCAACTTTTTAAGGTCGTCAAGAAGCAGACATAAGCTACCCACTAAATCACATTAAGGATATCAGTTGCAGCATCAAGCACTTTTGAGGTCTTGGCAAAACAGAACCGGAGCAATTTCCGGTTATAAGTTGCATCACAGAACACAGAAACAGGGATGCTGGCAATTTTATGCTCCTTGATCAATCTTTCTACGAACAAGGTGTCTTTTTCATCCGTTATTTCGCTGTAATCCAACAATTGAAAATAGGTTCCTGCGGAAGGGACCATTTTAAATCTTGAATCTTTGATTCCGTCCAAAAAATAATCCCGTTTCTTTTGATAAAAAGTACCGAGCTCC
The DNA here is from genome assembly GCA_028284725.1 of Allomuricauda sp. Lineage (GTDB taxonomy): Bacteria > Bacteroidota > Bacteroidia > Flavobacteriales > Flavobacteriaceae > Flagellimonas. Next base: position 3,677 of record JANQRD010000120.1, read on the forward strand.
AAATAGTTATTGGGATTTTGCAAATATTCCGCAAGGGCGGTCTGCATGGGATGGTTTACGGCAAACACATTAAATTGGTGTACTTTTCTGAATTCGGTCATTAAGGATTTTGGTGCCACACAGCAACCAATTTTCCATCCAGTGACGTGAAACGTTTTTCCAAACGAGGAAACAATCAAACTCCGTGAAGCCAAATCGGGGTATTTGGCAACACTTTCATGGGGCTTTCCATCAAAAATAATGTGTTCGTACACCTCATCGCTCAAAACTATGACATCGGTATTCCTTAAAGCTTCCTCCAGCTTTTCCATATCACTTTTGGACCAAACCGCACCTGTGGGGTTATGAGGTGTATTAATGATGACCATTTTAGTATTTGGCCCTATGGCTGAGGTAAACCGATTCCAATCCATACTAAAATCCTCCTGGTTTAAAGCTACTGGAACCACGGTTCCGCCGAACAGCTCAATGGCCGGTTCGTAACAATCGTAGGCCGGTTTTAGAACGATGACTTCGTCACCAGCTCGGATATAGGCGGCAATGGCCGTAAAAATGGCCTGGGTCGCTCCTGCGGTAATGGTAATTTCAGTATCAGGATGGTAATGCTTACTGTATAGGTTTTCGGTTTTTTCAGAAATGATTTCCCGTAAAGCGGGGGCGCCCTGCATGGGTGCATATTGATGGGCACCTTTTTGAAAAGCTACATTGACCAGATCCAACAGTTTGAGATCTGGTTCAAAATTTGGAAATCCTTGGGACAAGTTTACCGCTTGATGTTTATTTGCCAACTGCCCAATAGTTGTAAAAATGGTGGTGCCTACGTTGGGTAATTTGGAATCCAAATCAATCATGTGAGGGGTGCTGTTTTAACCAATCCAATACCTGTTGAAGGCATGTATCCAGATTTTTTTTAACGTCATTTTCCCAAAACCTGAACACGGTATAGCCCATTTCCTCAAGGGCGAAATTTACTTCTTGATCACGTTGGATGTTCCGCTCAATTTTTGGAATCCAAAATTCCCTATTGGACTTTATTTTATGCTTACGCTCCTCCCAATTATGGCCGTGCCAAAATTCGCCGTCAATAAAAATGACAGTCCTGTATTTCTTTAGCACGATGTCGGGTTTGCCTATCAGTTTTTTGTAATCGATGCGATATCGATACCCCGCAGCCCAAAGTGCTTTTCGAAATGCGAGTTCCGGTTTGGTATTCTTCCCGCGAATTTTTCCCATGATCTTGGAACGCTCTGGGGTGGTATAAAATCCAGACTCCTCGTTAAAACGGGGTACTTTGATGCGTTCTTCGGAATAGGGTTTGGACATGCATTCAAATTAAACAAAAAACCCAAACTCCATTTGGAATTTGGGTCATTATTTTTTATCTGGACTAACGTTATCCTTTTACACTTGCGGAAAGATACTCTCGATTCATTCGCGCAATATTTTCCAAGGAAATACCTTTGGGGCATTCCACTTCACAAGCTCCGGTATTGGTGCAATTCCCAAAACCTTCCAAGTCCATTTGGCGTACCATGTTCTGAACACGCTCGGCAGCTTCCACCTGTCCCTGCGGTAACAGGGCAAACTGTGAAACTTTGGCAGAGGTAAACAACATGGCACTTGCATTTTTACAGGCGGCCACACAGGCGCCGCAACCGATACAGGTGGCAGCATTGAATGACTTGTCGGCCATTTCCTTTTCAATGGGGATGGCGTTTGCATCCACTGGTCGCCCAGAAGTGTTTACGGAAATATAGCCACCAGCTTGCTGGATTCGATCAAAAGCGGTTCTATCCACTATCAAATCCTTGATCACGGGAAAGGCGGAAGCCCTCCATGGCTCAATCACAATCTCGTCTCCATCGTTAAAGCTTCGCATGTGCAATTGGCATACGGTGATCATGGTATCTGGACCGTGTGGTCGGCCGTTGATCATCAAGGAACAGGTACCACAGATTCCTTCGCGACAATCGTGATCGAACTCTACAGGTTCTTCTCCTTTGGAAATCAGTTCCTCGTTGAGGATGTCCAACATTTCAAGAAACGACATGTCACTTTCTACTCCGTTCAAGGTGTAATCGACCATAGCTCCTTTAGAATTCGCATCTTTCTGACGCCATATTTTCAAATATAATTTCATAGCAATATTATTTATAGGAACGTGTCTTTAATTCAATGTTTTCGTAGACCAAATCCTCTTTGTGCAATTTGGCATCACTGGGTTCGCCCATGTATTCCCAGGCGGAGACAAACTTAAAGTTCTTGTCATCCCGTAAAGCTTCACCCTCCGGGGTTTGGTATTCTTCCCTAAAGTGACCTCCGCAGGATTCATTACGCTCCAATGCATCTTTGGCAAAAAGTTCCCCCAATTCCAAAAAGTCGGCCACACGCCCGGCCTTCTCCAATTCCTGGTTCTTGGAATCTGGAGTTCCAGGCACTTTTACATTTTCCCAGAAGTCTTTGCGCAAGGCGGCAATTTCTTTTATCGCCTCTTCAAGACCCTTAGCGTTTCGGGACATGCCACATTTGTTCCACATGATTTTCCCTAGCTTCTTATGATAGTAATCCACGGAGTGGATTCCTGTGCCTGACATCAACTTCTCTATACGATCCCGAACGGCTTTTTCAGCTTCTTCAAACTCTGTTGAATCCGTGGAGATAGGTCCAGTTCTAATATCATCGGAAAGATAATCCCCAATCGTGTATGGTAGCACAAAATATCCATCGGCCAGTCCTTGCATCAATGCGGAGGCACCCAAACGGTTTGCTCCATGATCGCTAAAGTTTGCCTCTCCTGCTGCATAACAACCCGGAATGGTGGTCTGCAAATTATAATTCACCCAAAGTCCACCCATGGTATAGTGTACTGCAGGATAAATTTTCATTGGGGTCTTATAAGGATTCTCATCTACAATCTTTTCATACATCTGGAAGAGGTTTCCGTATTTGGCTTCAACCACTTCTTCACCCAGTTTGCGAACAGTTTTATCGTCAACGTCCTTCATTCCGGAGGTTAGCGCTTTTTCCCTACCATAACGCATAATCGCGGCATCGAAATCAAGATAAACCGCCTCGCCTGTTTTATTCACACCATAACCGGCATCGCAACGTTCCTTGGCAGCTCTCGAAGCTACATCACGGGGAACAAGATTCCCAAAAGCAGGATAGCGTCGTTCCAAATAATAATCACGCTCCTCCTCAGCTAGCTGGGTCGGTTTTAGTTTCCCCTCGCGGATGGCTTGGGCATCTTCCAAGCGCTTCGGCACCCAAATACGACCATCATTACGTAGCGATTCGGACATCAATGTCAATTTGGATTGATGGTCTCCGGAAACGGGAATACAGGTCGGATGTATCTGTGTAAAACATGGATTGGCAAAGAAAGCGCCTCTGCGGTGTGCCCTCCAGGCTGCCATTACGTTGGCGCCCATACAATAGGTGGAAAGGAAAAACAGATTTCCATATCCTCCCGTAGCCAATACCACAGCATGTGCGGAGTGGCGTTCAATCTCACCACTTACCAAATCGCGCGCAATGATACCACGGGCTTTTCCATCCACAAGCACCAGATCCAACATCTCGTGACGAGTATACGATTTGATCTTCCCTCTTTGTATCTGCCGGTTCATGGCAGCATAGGCACCCAACAACAATTGCTGTCCGGTTTGTCCTTTCGCATAAAACGTACGGGACACCAATACCCCGCCGAAGGAACGGTTGTCCAAAAGGCCTCCATATTCGCGGGCAAAGGGAACGCCTTGTGCTACACATTGATCGATAATGTTGGTGGAAACTTCAGCCAATCGATATACATTGGCTTCGCGAGAGCGGTAGTCCCCACCTTTAATGGTATCGTAAAAAAGACGGTACACACTGTCACCATCCCCTTGGTAATTCTTTGCCGCATTTACTCCCCCCTGTGCCGCAATGGAATGCGCTCGTCGGGGAGAATCTTGGTAACAAAAAGTCTTTACGTTGTAGCCCAATTCGGCCAAAGTGGCCGCTGCAGAGCCTCCTGCAAGCCCGGTACCCACAACGATAACATCAATGTTCCGTTTGTTGGCCGGATTGACCAAATCAATTTCGTTTTTATGCTTGGTCCATTTGTCCGCTAAGGGACCGGATGGAACTTTGGATTCCAATACGCCCATAATTAATGTGTTATTGGGTTAAGGTGGTGATACAGGGCTATAAAAGCAAAGCCCAAAGGAATGACCACCGAGAATATTTTTGTTAAGGCTTTGATGCCAGCGCTGTATTTGTTGTTGACTCCCATGGTCTGGAAGGATGAAGCGAAACCATGCCATAAATGGAGACTCAACAATACAAAGGAGATGATATAAATAATGGTTCTCCAAAACGGAGCGAACTTTTCAACGGTCTCCGCATGATATCGGGATGGATCTTCAGGAAGGAATTCAACATATTTATAGGCCATCTCATGCACCCAGAAATCATAAAAATGAAGTCCAAGAAAGGCAAGTACCACCAATCCTGAGTAAATCATGTTCCTGGAAACCCAGGGGGCGTTTGCGCTTCCCTTGAATTTTACATAGCTGATGCCTCGGGCTTTTTTGTTTTGTATTTCCAAAATAAAGCCCATGACGAAATGGATGATGACACCTGCAATCAAAATGGGCTGCAATACAAATTGAACCAAAGGGTTGTAACCCATAAAATGTGACCATGAATTAAAGGTTTCAGGGTCGATGACCGAGGTGATATTGATGGTAAAATGTTGTGTGAGAAAAACAACCAAAAAAAGACCCGAAAGCGCCATAACCACTTTGCGGGCAATCGAAGATTTTATCAATCCGCTCATTAGTGCTGGTTTTCCCACAAATTTACGGCACGAAGGAGTTTTTAACAAACTTTCAACTTTTCAAATCCTTCAATTTAGAATGAATATAAAGTCGGATGAATTTTGTTTAAGGTTGGCCTTTGGATATTGAATAATTTTCTGGATGGATGACCGCCATATTCAGGTAAGTTATAAAAGGTTAGTTGCTAATAGGGCACATGAATACGGTTTTGCTTTTGAAGCCAACTGGAATAAAGGGGGGAACTTTAAACACCAAATTACAAGAAGAACACTCTATTCAATGTTGAACAAAGTCATTATTTCTTTATAGCTCATTTTGGAATAATCTACGTCCAGCGATTTTGAAGCCGCCTCCGAATCGCCACCTCCGTCATCGGCAGGCTGTCCACCAGGGATGATTACATACCGGTAATCCTCAAAAAAGGGTATCCCAACAGAAACACCATCCAAGGAAGACACAGTGATTACCAAAGTTTCCACATCTTCTAATCGAAAAGAGTAGTAATTTGAGCTAATGATGTGCGGCAAATGAAATACGTCATCAGTACCCAATACGGGATCATTTCTCCCAAAAACGAGCACAACACCCTGGTCGATAATTTCCTGGGTCAAATCTGGGACGGACACATTAAAGGAAGATCCCGTGGCGATAATATCATTGTCGAATTCGGATTCAAACCAATCTGAATAAATAACGTTGGCCGTACCTGGATCCCCCTGCTCTCCCTGAGGTCCTTCTTCACCTTGTGGCCCTTGAGCCCCTTGCTCACCTTGTGGTCCCTGTGGCCCAGCAGGCCCGGTTTCTCCATCTTCCGGAGAACATGACACCGAAAGAAAAGCTACAAGGCAAAAAGCCATCATTGCATAAACTAATTTTGTTCTTGTTCGCATAATTGAATAAAATTTAAAGATTCAATAAGCAAACCTAGAACGCAACGGATAAAACAATGTCCCGTTTTTTATACTTTGGAAGAATCAGGACACCATTTTGTAGCGCTGTCGGTATTCTGATGGGGTCTCTCCAGTGTGTTTTTTGAAGGCGGTGTAAAAAGCGGATTTGGAATTGAATCCAGCCTCCAGACCTATGGCCGCGATGGTGTAATTGGCAAATTGGCGATTCAGCAATAGACGTTTGGCCTCATTGATTCTGTAGACATTTATGAATTCGGAAAAATTAACGCCCCCCAAAGTATTAATGATCTGCGATAAATAGCCCACACTGATATTAAGGTGCTCACTCGATGTTTGAAGACTTAAATTGGGATCAAGAAAAGCCTTTTGGGTCTCCAACCAATGTACGAACCGTTTGTAATAGCAGTTATCGTCCGTTAATCCATTGGAGGCATCTTTTTTGAGTTGATGTAATTTGGTGGCGGTCAATTTGGCAATCAACTGGAACAAAAGGAGATGTTTTTCGGTAAAAAAAGCTTCTTCCGAGTGCTCCGAATCCAAAACACCCACCAAGGTTTTTTCATGCACAATGGGAACGGCCAATTCTGATTTCCTGGCTTTGTCATCAACGATGTAACGCCGATCTTGTTCCAGATTGTCAACTAACTGCCATTGAAGGGTCTCGGCGGCACTGCCCACAATTCCTTTCCCTATGGGGATTTCAATCGGGCTCAGTATTTTTCGATTACCGTTATCCTTATTGCCATAGGCGGCTCTTTGTATCAAAGCATTGCTCTTTTTATCGTAAATGTAGATTACGCAATCTTCCAGTCCCAATTTGGCCATGCAGTTTTTGGCAATGTCCCAAACGACTTCGGAGATGGTATTTTTATCAAAAAGAGAGGTGGCAAAATAACTTAACACTTCAGTTACCCGAAATTGGCTTTCCCGAATGGATAGCAATTCAGCGGAATCATAGATTTTGGACAATCCCCTTATATGAAAATCCAGATTTAATGATTGGATCAATTCAGTTTCAGTTTTTCTGGAGTTATCAACCTTTTTCAAATGCTTTGCTCCCGAAAAGAAGAAGCCACAGTAAAAAAGTATAAAAAGTATCCAGAGCGGATAGTAGGGTCCATGACCCGACACTTGATCATCAATTTTCAAATAAATAATGACCATCAACCACAGTAGACATAAAACCACCATACCAATAAACGATTGCTTTAACCACTTGGTTTTTTTTATAACTATTTGGTAGGGTAGATTTCCCATCCCCTTTTCGTACCGCGCTATGACTCTGTAGTTCCAAATAGCAGCGGCAAGGGAAAGTGTCAGGGCTGTATTCTCATCAAGCTCAGCTCCAATGAAGGAGGCCGTTGCCTGCGTTACCAGCGAATAATTAAGCACCACATTGACTTTTAGTAAGATGTAGAGTAGAAAGAAAATCGCAAAAGGGACCATTAAAGCAAAAAGATGCCTTTTATAAACCACAAACCGATCTATGTACGAATACGTGAATCCAATAAAAAGTACAGGACATAAAAACTGCAGGGGTAGGTAGAACAAGAGCAGGGCTGGATAAGCTTTGGTAAGGCCAATATCAATTAGAATAACCTGTAATATTACCACGCTGGAGCACAACACAAATCCGTACATCAATTGGGCAGTCCTACCCTGAAGACTCTTGAACAGTCTGTAGCCGCAAAACAAGATCAGAGCGGATACGGCACATAAGATTAGGCCATTGAAAAAGTTCCAATGCATAGCAAGTAAATTGAGGTCAGTCAGGAAATTAAAGCTAGGGTTTATTGCAACGTTAGAGAATCAATACTTTTCAATTGGTATGGAAAACTGTATAAATGGATTAAATATGATGTATGTGGATCAGGTATTGGTGGGTTTGTTTTTTTAACCGATATTGGAAGAGCTCAAACGTAGCCAACCATAGTAAATTATGGATATCGCCATTTTATCCGTCAGCCTTAATGTGCATTCCACACGAAGAATTGTTGAGGAAGCCCAAGCTGCTGGTCATTATGTGGAACTCATAGATCATACCAAGTGCTCGGTGAAATTGGGTTCTGGCAAACCGCAGATTTACTTGGGAGAGGATAATGTGACCAATGAGTTTGATGCCATAATCCCCAGGATTGGAGCCAAAGTAACCCGGCATGGTGCGGCTATTGTAAAGCAGTTTGAGATGAACAACGTGTTCAGCACAGCACGTTCGTTGGGCATCACTCGTGCCAGGAACAAAGTGCGTACCCTTCAGATCATGGCCCGAAAAGGAATCCCAATTCCAGAAACCGTTTTTTCCATCAACCCGGACAACATTGAGGAACAGATTAAGCTGTTGGGAGGCCCTCCAGTAATCATTAAACTGCAAGAAGGCACCCACGGGATGGGCGTTATTTTGGCGGAAAGCAAAAAGTCGGCCAAATCGATCATCGACACTTTTTACAAGATGGACACGAGCATCCTATTGCAACGATATATCGAAGAGGCCAAAGGGGCGGATATCCGGATCATTGTGGTTGGAAACAAAGTGGTGGCAAGTATGAAACGCACAAGTGACTTTGACGATTTTAGATCCAATGTGCATCGCGGGGCGGATACCGTTGCCATAAAACCAACCGCGAAAGAACAATATATCGCATTGAATGCCACTAAATACTTAGGTCTGGGTGTTGCGGGAGTAGATTTGATGCGGTCGAGAAAAGGCCCTGTGTTGATAGAGGTAAACGCCTCACCTGGACTTCAGGGCATCGAGGCGGCATCAGGAGTAAATGTTGCAAAGCACATCATTCAATTTGTGGAAAAAAATGGCCATAGAAGAAAATAAGGTAATCACCATAAATGGGGACACTATTGCACCAGGGCAAAGCAAACAGGTGCATATCAATATTGCCCGTTTGCCAACAGGGACCTTGATTGATATTCCAGTACATGTTTTTAATGGGAAAAAAGCTGGCCCCACTGTTTTGATTCAAGCAGGATTGCACGGTGACGAAATCAACGGTGTGGAAACTTTGCGACGGATGTTGCAAAACAACAAATTCAACATAAAAAAGGGAGCTGTGGTTGTTGTTCCTATCCTAAATGTTTTCGGGTTTATCCATTTTTCGAGGGATGTTCCTGATGGAAAAGATGTCAACCGCAGTTTTCCGGGCAGCAGGGTAGGGTCACTGGCAAGCAGAATTGCCCATGCCCATACCTCGGAAATTCTGCCGCAAATCGATTATGGTATTGACTTGCACACGGGAGGAGGCCAACGGCACAATTATCCGCAGATCAGATACTCTGCGAATGACGCTAAAAGCAAGCAACTGGCCGAAGTCTTTAACGCACCTTTTTATTTTGCTTCGAGGTTGATAGCAGGGTCTTTCAGAAAGACCACTTTTAAAATGGGGATTCCCACCATTGTTTATGAAGCTGGGGAAAGTATGCGCTTTGATGAAAAATCCATTGAAAAAGGAATCGTGGGTATACAGAATGTCCTAAATTCTCTTGGAATGTTGCCTAAAAGCGGAACAGGAAAGCAAAAGCGATCCATCCATTTGGAAGCTACCCGTTGGGTCCGGGCATCACGTGCTGGGATGTTCGTTCCTGAAATTGAGAATGGAAAACAAGTAACAAAAGGACAAATCTTGGGCCTTGTTACGGACACCTTCGCCAAAAAGAGCAAAAAGATAAAGGCCCCATTCGATGGTTATGTTTTTTGCGTTAACCATCAAGCCGTGGTAAACCAGGGGGACGCCCTATTTCATATAGGAAGGTAAGGTTAAGCCAATTCTCTTTCTTCCTCGATTTTTGCAAGGCTCCATTTTATGGCACTCTCCAAATCAGGAAATTGCCGTAAACTTCCCCTAAAGAACATTCGTTCCAAGATAAGACTTGCAAGGCCACCTTTGTTGTAGGCAACAACAGAGTAGAAATTCAATTGATGTCGATTCGTATAAAACTTGATCCAATCGGAAGGCACCACTGAATAACTGTTTACCCGATTTGAAATATAAGCGATAGGCTTGTCCTTCCCTATGACTTCGTAAGCTGCATCAATTGCTTTTTGGGCCATATTCCAATTGAATACCACACCCTCGTGGATTTCAGAGATGACCAAACTATCGAAAAAGTAGAACAGCCCGAACTCAAATTCCCGGATTTCGCGTATGTTTTTGAAAAAATCTAACTCTCTTACCTGTTGCATGTTTAAAAATTTGATTGATGTAAATAATAGGTAGTCGAGGAGTGTGTAAAAATACGAATTCTGGAATTTTATATTGTTGTTGATGGATCTAACCTAATGGCTTTTTGACAAATAAGCATGGACAAACGAAGGATAGAATCCTGAAAATCAAAAAGTAAGGTTCGTACATTATTTTTTCAAAAAATGCACGAACCAGGTTGGTTGAGATTTAAAAATGGCTCCAGCGTGTGGAGTAACCTTCTTTTCTTTACGATTTTTCCTATCAATTTTGAAATTTATCAAGGAAATTTTAAAAAAGACCTACTACATTTGGGCTATAAATAGCTCAACCACCACTTCTCGCGATGTTCTGTTTTATAGGTGTTGTACCAACTGCAGATGGGATAAAGTGCGATGGTCAGAATAATCCATATCACATAAACCACCCAAAGGTCGAAGCCATAGCCCTGTAATTCAGGCTGCAGGGTAATCCATAAATCGATGACCATATCCGAGAAACTGAATCCGGTCATAACCGCAGCAATTGCCGCAAACAAATGAATGACATATAAGTGTACGATATAAAAGAACATCGGAACACGACCAATGACCACCAATTTTTCCGTGAGTGCATTTCCCCATTTTTCGGCAAAAGCCAAAAACACAATTGAAGGACCCAAAGTAATCAACAAGTATTGCAACGAAGGCGGATATTTGGTGACATTGAAAAAAGAAAGTATGGTAAAAGCAAATGAATCTTGTTGGCCCCAAGGCACCAAATCTCCATAGACATTTATCGCGCGTAGCACAAAAAATAGCAAGGTCATTCCGAGTCCTAATTGAAACAAACGCTTGATTCGAAGCTTGGCATCAAAACCAGAACGGTATAATTCCCCAAAGTAATAACCCAGATACATTACAAACACCCAAGGGATCAATGGATAGCCAACAAAAATTTGAAAACTCCCCATGTCCACAATGTTGAAGACATGTAAAAAAGTCCAAATACCCGAAGCAATTGGATCTTGAGGACTTACCGAATCCAGCAGGTTATGGCCAAAAACAGCAATCAAGGCCAATGGGACCATAATTTTTTTTGGAAGGTTGATGAAACCTGCCAAAAAGATCATGCCCGTACCCAATACCCATATTACCTGGAGCACTGTAGAGGAATAATCCAGTTTGAACATCCAGGCAAGTTTGATGATGGTCAATTCCGCGATGACCAACCAAATCCCCCTTTTCAGAAGCCAAATGGATAAGGACTTTTTATCCCTGCGTTGGCCAACGAAAAAGGCGGAGGTCCCTGCTAAAAAAACGAATACGGGAGCACAAAAGTGCGTTACAAAACGGGTCCAGAACAAAGCAATGTTTGTTTTGGATAGGTGGGCAGGGTCAAAAAAGTAAGCGTCATAATGAAAATAGTCGCGTACGTGATCTAAGGCCATAATGACCATCACAAGTCCTCGAAGCATATCAATGGACTTGATACGTTTTCTTTTATCAGTTTGCATGATTTTGATTGATGAAAGGTTGTTTTACTCATTTTCCATATTGTTCAGCTGGATTCCCAATGCTTTGGTGGACAACTGAACTTCAATGAGTGACAAAAATAAGGAAAGCATCAATGCGATGAGACTGCCCCCAAAAACCACATTGGCCCAAATGTCGAATTCAACATAAATAAGAAACATGGTGATTGCAGCCAATAAAAAGCTGATAATGGCACTGGCCTGCATGTTTTTGATGATGCTTAGGCGTTTGCGCAATTGTACTATTTGCCGTTTTACGGGTTGGGCAGCCTCTTCCTGATACTGTTTGTGTAATTGCCGGATTAGGGCGGCGATGGCCAAATACCGGGCATTATAGGCCAACATGGTCAACGAAATGGCTGGAAACAATAGGGCAGGAATGCTAAGGGTCAGCTGCATCTATTCTATTTTGAATTCAATTTTTTCCTGCTTTCCGTTAACTGAAATCTCAACCACATAGCTTCCTTTGGGCAAATAGGTCTTGCCATTTTTGGCTTCCTCCAGTTTCATTTTATTCTTTTTGAGGAAGTTGCTTTTTCCTTTTTTGGAAAAGGCCAGATCGTAGGAAAGCACATTAAGGCCCTTCACAGCGTCCATTTCAGCTGAGCTGACCTCGGTACCATTTGCGGTCAAAACTTTGGCCGAACAAGGTCCGGCGGCTGAGCAATAAAAATTGATATCCAGTCCTGGGGTGTCCGGTTGGATCCAACTACTCCAAGAGTTGCCCCAATTTTTATTGTGTTTGATATTGTCCACCTCGAAAACAACCAAATCCTGGGACAAAACTTCTGGTTGCATTTGCTGCAAGGCGGAAATGTCGGCCCTGTAGATACTTCGGCCATGGGTGCCGATCAACAAATGTTTGGCTTCAGGTTGTATCACCAAATCGTGCACAGCCACATTGGGCATGCCATTTTGAAAGAGTTCCCACGATTTCCCACGATTGAAGCTGGTATAAAGACCATTGTCTGTTCCCACAAACAAAAGATTTTCGTTTTCTGGGTCTTCGACAAAGGCATTTATTGGAGATGTTGGAATATTTGCCGCAATGTTGTTCCAGTTCTTGCCATAATCATCACTTACAAATATATAAGGTGTAAAATCGTCCCAGCGATACCCGTTCAAACAAACATAAACCCGCTCCTTTTTGTGTTTGGAGGCGGCCACCTCGCTAACCCATTGATCCTTCGGTAAGGAGTTTGAGATCTGCTCCCAACTTCCACCCCCATTTCGGGAAACATGCACCAAACCATCATCACTCCCCACATAAAGTAGCCCAAATTTAAAGTCGGATTCCGAAATGGAGGTAATGGTACCGTATGCTACATTACCTTGTTTGCCACCTTGGGTCAGATCTCCTGAAATGGCTTCCCAATCATCCCCTTGGTTCAGAGAACGATGCAATTTGTTCCCTCCCAAGTACAAAATATCTTGGTTATGCTTCGAGAGTAGGATGGGAGTTTGCCAATTGAATCGATACGGTGACTCTCCCAACTCATGTTTGGGCTGGATGTACTTATTTTTTTTGGTCGACAAATCCAGTTGGTAATAGTTCCCGAATTGGAATCCCGTGTAGACAATATTTGAATTTCGATTGTCAATTTGGACTTGCATGCCGTCACCGCCCATGATCATTTTCCAAGGATTCTCTCCAGTCTGGTGCCAACGACTGTCCTCTTTGCTGTTATGGGCACCTTTCCAAACGCCATTGTCCTGTAGTCCGCCATAAACATTGTACGGTTTTTCATGATCTATGTTGATGGCATAAAATTGACCCACGGTAGAGGAGTTGTTTTTCATCCAACTTTCCCCATCGTTATAGGTGATGTTGACTCCGCCATCATTTCCATTGACCAGATGCCCTGATCTTTTGGGATTGATCCAGAGTGCATGATGATCGGCATGCACATTTTCCTTACTGATGGAAGCATAGGTTTTTCCACCATCCTCCGATTTGAGCAAGGGCACCCCAGCCAAATAAATGCGGTCTTTGTTATTAGGATCTACGCGAACCTGCGCGAAGTAGTACCCGTAACTGTAAAAAAGGTCATCAATGTATTCTGCATTCATTTTTGTCCAAGAGGCCCCGGCATCATCACTACGGTATACTTCTGCCCCGATTACGGGAGTGTCGAATAACAGGGAATTGGCATTTTCCAGATACTTGGCGAGATCAATGGGCTTTACCGCGCCGCTTCGCACCATTTGCTTTACGTTTTCAGCTTTGTACTTTTCATGAAAGCCATTGTTTTTAAGGTAATCGTTCAGGCGCTTATCCTCAAGTGCCAAAAAGGTGCTTTCATCCATGCTTTTAAAATCGTCCTTGACCAATTCATCCTTTTGCTCCTTCGGTTTTTTTGCTCTTCGAAACTGACTGTCATGCACTGCGTATACCGTATTGTCATCAAAAACAGACAAACCAATTCGACCCACACCTTCCCCTGTTGGGAAACCACTTCCTTCGGAAGTGCTGAGAGACCAAGTGTTGCCCCCATCCACACTTTTATATATGGCCGATGCCGAACCATTTCCGGTAAAGTTCCAGGCCTTTCTATCCTTTTGCCAAGCTGCCGCATATTGAATGTTGAAGTTATTTGGGGCATGGGCCACATCTATGATTCCCGTAGCATCGTTCACAAACAGGGTTTTTTGCCAAGTCTGCCCACCATCTGTGGTTTTGTACACCCCTCTTTCTTGATTGGGAGAGTAGAGATGTCCGGTCACGCCAACCACTACTTCATTCGGATTATTGGGATTGATCAATATTCGACCAATATGGTGCGAATCGGGTAAGCCCATATTTTGCCAGGTTTGCCCTTTATCTGTGGATTTTAAGATTCCAATCCCTGCATAGGAAGAACGGGAAGAATTGTTTTCTCCGGTTCCCACCCAGATGGTTCCGTTTTTCCAATCCACGGCAATGTCCCCGATATTTTGGGTCTGGGAATTGTCCAAAACAGGGATAAAGGAAATGCCGTTTGTTGAGGTATGCCACAATCCTCCGGAAGCGTAAGCCACATAGAATTCAGTGGGGTCATCGGGGTTCACATCCAAATCGACCACGCGGCCGCTCATTACGGATGGGCCAATATTTTTTAAAGGGATGTTTTTCACCAAAGAGGTCTCGGACATCTCTGCTTTTTGTTTTAAGGCCTCCATAACCTTTTCGGCTGAGGTCGGTGTTTGTTGGGAAAATAAGGGCAGGCAAAAAAGAACAAGTAGGGAAAGGAATAATCGTTTCATGCAGTCGTGTTTTGTTTCACAACGGAAGGTATGAATTTGTCTTCGGTATCGCAATTACCTACATTTGAACAAATCGTTTTATTCCCATGAAATACCTTCCCATCGATTCGCAACTCTTTATCAAAAACCGTAAAAAATTTATGGCTCAGATGCGGCCAAAGAGCATCACGGTTTTCAATTCCAATGATATCTATCCGGTAAGTGCCGATAGCACTATGCCTTTTGAACAGCATCGGGATATTTTTTACTTGAGTGGCGCCGATCAGGAAGAGACCATTCTCGTGCTTTTTCCGGATGCGCTGGACAAAAAGCATAGAGAAGTACTCTTTGTTCGTGAAACCAATGAGCATATCGCAGTTTGGGAGGGAGCCAAATTGACAAAGGAGCAAGCCACTCAAGTTTCAGGAATCGAGACCATTTATTGGCTTTCAGATTTTGACAAAGTCTTTTTTGATTTGATGACGGAAGCTGATACCGTCTACTTTAATACCAACGAACACTACCGTCAAGCGGTGGAGACCCAAACCAGGGAAGATCGATTCATCGCTAAATGCAAACAAGACTTTCCGGCACATCAATGGGCGAAGAGCAATCCTATTTTGCAACAAATTCGAGGGGTAAAAGAGCCCGAGGAAATCGAATTGATGCAACAAGCCTGCAACATCACCGAAAAGGGTTTTAGACGGATTTTGGAATTCACAAAACCTGGAGTCTGGGAATATGAAATGGAAGCGGAGTACTTGCACGAGTTTGTTCGGAATCGATCCAAAGGTTTTGCCTATACCCCGATTATTGCCTCCGGCAACAATGCCAATGTGCTGCACTATGTGGAGAACAACCAGCAAGTGAAAGATGGAAATCTTATTCTGATGGATGTGGGGGCAGAGTATGCCAATTACTCCAGCGATATGACCCGTACCATTCCAGCTAATGGACGATTTAACGACCGTCAAAAAGCAGTTTACAATGCGGTGTTACAGGTAAAAAATGAAGCCACTAAACTATTGGTTCCCGGTACGCTTTGGAAGGAATACCATAAGGAAGTTGGCAAAATCATGACTTCCGAATTACTTGGCTTGGGGCTTTTGGACAAGTCTGATGTACAAAATGAAAACAAGGATTGGCCGGCCTACAAAAAATACTTTATGCACGGCACCAGTCACCATAT
>JANQRD010000174.1 GCA_028284725.1 Allomuricauda sp.
CATTCAACATCAAAAAACGAACAGTCATGAAAAATGTAATCCTTCTGTTGATGGTAGGTTGCCTTGGCCTATCCATCAATGCCCAAAAAATTATTGAGAAAAACATCAATTACAGCAATCAAATCATCGAACTTGAGGTAAAATTCGCTTCAAACATTGAGGTAAAAACTTGGGACAAATCCACGGTTTATTTTAAAGCTGATATCAGCACAAGGGATGGCAAATACCAAGATCTGTACAAATTGAATGTAAAGGAAAGTAATGGCTTTATCAGCATTGCTTCGGATGCGGAAGCCATCTTTAAAGCCTTTCACGATGAATGGAACAAGAACCATCCGGATGATAAAAGGTACTACCACACCGGGAGCATGTACCGATTTAATTATGTACTCTATGTGCCAAAAAATGCCACTTTTAGTGTCACCAGTATCAATGGAGATTTAAAAGCGGACATTATTGAAGGGGATTTCACTGCAGATTTGATCAATGGGAACATCGACATCAAAAAGTACAACGGTGCCATGGATCTGCAGACCATCAATGGGGAGATCGACCTTGTCTTAGCCAATTCTCGATTAACAGCTGAGACCATTCATGGTCAAATTTATGCTGATGAGAAGCTAAATCTACAGGTTACTGATCGTCATGTGGGCCAAAAAGTGGAGGGAAGCTTCAAGGGGGGAACCCATCGCCTTCGCCTCAACACCATCAACGGGAACATGTACCTAAGGCTTTGATCCATGAGAGCTTTAGGAATAGTATTGATGATTGTTTTGGTTATTACTTCATGCCAAGACAAATCCAATCAAGAACCCATTGCAAAATCATTTGAGAAAGACTCTTTGGTATTGGTTCAAATGATTGTCGACCGTGAAGAGGCGATGATCCAAAAGGATATGAATCTTGCCATGTCACAATTTGCGGACGATGCCACTTGGATCAATTCCCAAGGGTACTTTTTTGAGGGTAAAAATGAGGTGGAAAAATTCCATGCCATGTTGGCCGGAAACGATTCCCTCGAGTATTATTACGAAGCAGGGAATCCAAGGGTACGTGTTTTGGATTCCAACAATTCTTTGGCCTATTATTCCTGGAAAATGTTCTGGTTTCGAAAGGAAAATATGTGGGACACGGTAATCCGTGAAATTGGTCTAATGACACTGCATGCCCAAAAGCAGGATGGTGCCTGGAAGTGGAAGGCTGTGACCAATCAACATACCCCTTGGTTTTACGAAAAAGTGGAGCCGGTGTACGTTGAATAGCAGATCAAAACATAGGTGCCAAAAACGTGAACAGCAATAGGGCCCATCCGATAACCAGTAGCAATCCACCTATCGGCGTAACGGGACCCAAAAAGCGTAGCTTTTTACCCTTGGCGGCACTTAGGCAGAGACCATAAATACTAAAGGAGAAGAGAAAAGTGCCCAAAATAAAACAATGAACCACATACCCTTCCAAGGGTTCGTCAAAACCAAAATTATAGCCCAGCACTATCAGCACAATGGCATGGTACATTTGATATCTGACCCCCGTTTCAAAACTTTGGAGCAACTCCGGGGTCAGTTTCTTTTTTAAGGCATGGGCTCCAAATGCACCAAAAACTACGGCCAATAGCCCATAAAGCCCGCCCATAAACTGGGTCAATAAAATGGTTTCCATGTGATTAGATATTAAAGCTCGATGCTTATCTCAAAGTCTGAAGTTACGCTAAATGCGCATTCCTTGTATTTGGGAGGGCCAAAAGTCTTCATCTTGGCTTTGGAGAACGCTACTTTTTCCTTCGGAATACCGAGCCAGTTGGTATCGAGTTCATCGTTTCCGTTCTCGTCATGGAAAATGGCCAAAGCATACTCCCCAGAAGGCATATCCTCTATTTTAAGTGTAACCATTCCTTTTTGCGCTTCGGTCGATTCTGTTTTAACGACCCCTTCAAACTTTAAAAAGGATTCATCCGAATCGTAGACGGCCACATTGATGTTCCCCTCTTGTGAAGGCACATTGTACACATTTACCAAAATCGTGTTTTGGGAAAATAACGTGATTGGAAATAAAAGAAAGAATAGGTTTCTCATAGTAAAACAGGGACAAAAATAACTCGCTATATTCTATTATACGGCATAAAAATCAATTTGGGTCATTAAGCTTGGCCAATAATTCTTGTTTCAGGGTTTGAAAGACTTTTTGTGTTTCCAAACTGTCCTTAAAATTGAGGTATACTTTCAATGAATCTTGATGTACCAACCGTATTTTCTGTTGGCGTAGATCATCCACAAAAACATAGACCTTGGTCTGGGTCAAAGAGTCCTTGAAAACCCCTTTTTCTTTGACCATCCAAGAAAATCCATTGGAGCGTTCCATTTCAGGAAGTTTGTCCACCAGCTCAATGCTGTCTATAGTCGGAAGCGGTATTTTTTGATAATAGATTCCGGATAGGATCCGAAACTCCCCTTTTTCAATTTTATGCCAGTTTTTGTAATGAACGGCAAAAGCAAAGGCACAGGCCACAAGGGTGAGCACAATCAGTGCATTCCATAACCAGTGCCTCTTTTTTCTATTCATTTTCCTTATCTGTTCTATACTTGTCAAACCATGCCACCGTATGCGCAATTTTGGTGATCAAATTGCTCGGCTTGCTGGCGATGCCATGACTTGCGCCGGGAATCTCCACCAATACGGTCTCAATTTTACGCAGTTTAAGGGCGTGGTACAGTTGTTTGGCCTCGCTGGGCGGGGTACGCAGATCGTCCATGCCCACCATGACCATTGTTGGGGTCTCTACATTACCAACGAGCGAAATGGGAGAAAATTTCCAATACCCCTCAAAATTTTCCCAGGGTTGATCGGGATAGCGATGGTCTGCATAGTAGAAATAGTTGTCCGCAACAAGGGTTTTACTGATCCAGTTCATAACCGGTTTTGCCACCACGGCAGCTTCAAAGCGATTGTTTTTTCCAATCATCCAGGCAGACATGATTCCCCCTGCACTGCCCCCTGTGACAAAAAGCTGGTCCTCGTGGGCAATTCCCATTTGAATACAATGATCCACACCATCCATTACGTCATTATAGTCCTCTCCAGGGTAATTGTTGAACAATAGATTTCCAAATTCTTCACCATAACTCGTACTACCTCTGGGATTGGGATAGAATACGATATAGCCCGATGCAGCGTACAGCTGTATTTCTGTGGAAAAACGATCCCCATAATTGAGAATGGGACCCCCATGGTTTTCTACCATAAATGGATATTTTTTAGAAGCATCATAGTTGGGCGGATAGACCACCCACCCTTGAATGTCCCGACCATCAACGGAGGATTTGTACCACACTTCCTTCACACGACCCAACTCGCGGTACTTGAGCAATGCTCCATTGAGATCTGTGATTTTGGTTGGATTTTTTGCTTTTGGTCTTACAATGGCCAGCTCAGCTGGATAGCTAGGGCGGGATTGGGTGTAAGCAATGGTTCCATTTTTGGAAACACTGTACGAACCACTTGCATAAGGTCGCCCCAGGGTGGTTCCGCCTACATTGTCTATCAGTTTTGAAATCTTTCCCGAAAGGGAAACTTGTCCGACTTTACCATTCCCTTTGTCATCGTAATACAGGTACAGTCCATCACTTTTAGCATTCCATTGGATTCTTGAAATCGTTCTGTCCAACGCTTCAGAAATGACCCTTTTTCCACTGCCATCCAGATTCATGATGTGCACTTTTCGAATTTGGTAAGCCTGCACTTTGTCCTCAAAACCCAAATAGGCAATGTACTTGCCATCCGGTGATACCTTTGGACTGTAATCCGGTCCGTTTCGATCCGTCAACGCCTCAATTTTGCCATTTTCAACTTCTACTGAGTAAATCTCACTGTTGCGAAAACGGTACTCCCAGTCTTCGAAACGATTGGCGGAGAAATAGATTTTTGAACCGTCCCTGGCCCAAGAAAGCGTTCCACGATAATGCCAATCCCCGGAAGTAATTTGGCGGGGTGCACCACCATCCGAAGGAATAGTAAAAATATGGTTGAAGCCCGGCTTTATGTATCCCCTTCCATCAGCTTCATGATACACACGGTCGGTGATTCTGGGTGCCTCGGCCCATTTAGCATCTTTTGGTTTTTTAGGAATTTTAGCAATTACAGGTGGTTTTTGGGCTACGTTCATGGAAAAAGCAATGTGTTTTCCATTTGGAGACCAGGTCAACGAACTTGGACTAAAGGGCAACTGTGTCAATTTGGCCACCTTTCCGGTTCCCGTCCAGTACATATATATCTCGGAGCCGTTATCGGTACTACTCGAAAATGCGATACGATCTCCGCTTGGCGACCATACGGGACTGCTTTCATTGGCTTCCCTTGTGGTGAGTTTTTGATGTTGACTTCCGTCGGTCTTGATCAACCACAGGTTTCCAACGGAACGATCTTTCATAATGTCAAAGCCCATACGTCGATACACCACCCAGTCACCATTTGGTGAGATTTGAGGGTCAGAAACATATTGCAGATCGAACACATCCAAATAGGAAAAGTTTTGTTTTTGTGCTGCCGAAAATTGAATAAAAAAGATGGTTAGAAGTAAAAGAAGTAGTTTTCGCATAGTCGTGAAATTTGTAGTTTTAAAGGTAGCGGAAATGAACCTCGCCGCAAAACCAATTTAGTCGTGGAACTCAAGATTTCAATAATTCAACTGATCATTATTTGTGCCGTTGTCAATGGCTTTGTTTTTAGTTTTCTGTTATTGGAGAAAAGGGAAAACAGATTTGCCAATAGGTTCTTGTCTTTAGCAATTATTTCCACCTGCCTTACTTTCACTCCCTATATATTGAATCCCAACGTTTGGGTAGAATTCAGATGGCTGGCCTGGTTACCTTTCTCGT
>JANQRD010000178.1 GCA_028284725.1 Allomuricauda sp.
AGGTCACATTTTCGGTGCTACCATCTGCATAGGTATACTCCACAATCAATGGCATCGGGATACCTCCTGGCTTATCAAAAGTAATCTCGTAGAAATATTTAGGTTCTTTGACCTGGGCTCTTTCGGCCTCGGTCATGTTGTCCATCATAAACTCCTTTAGGTTCTGCGAAGTCTCAGTAGGTGTCTTCCCTTTAAGCTCAGCGGAATAGTCTTCACTGTCTTCTTCTGCCAGATATACCAATGGTGGAAAATCGGCTTCGGTAAGGTTTCTATCGGCCATATATTTTTCCATTTGTTGGGTTGGCTTATTGCTAACGTAGTATTTTTTAACACCTTTTACACCTATGTCAACATAATCCGTGGTGTAGAACCATGCTCTCCAATACCAATCCAGATCAACAGCCGAAGCATCTTCCATGGTACGGAAGAAATCCTCCGGAGTCGGGTGCTTAAACTTCCATCGCTGTGCATAGGTTTTGAAGGCATGATCAAACAACTCCTTGCCCATTACGGTTTCACGAAGAATATTCAAAGCGGTGGCTGGCTTTCCGTAGGCATTTGGACCCAACTTGTATACATTTTCGGGATTCGACATGATGGGAGACATAAAATCCTGATCACCGCTCATATAAGGAACAATTTTAGCAGGTGCCCCCCTGCGTGAAGGATAAGCTTCGTTAGGAGCAATGACATCGGGATAGTTTTTACCAAACTCTTGCTCGGTCAGATATTGCATAAAGGTATCCAGACCTTCGTCCATCCATCCCCATTGACGCTCATCGGAGTTGACGATCATAGGGAAGTAATTGTGGCCCACTTCGTGAATGATCACACTGATCATTCCATACTTGGTTCTGTCAGAATACGTACCATCCTCATTCGGACGACCGTAGTTCCAACAAATCATGGGGTATTCCATCCCTTGATTCTTGGCATGGACAGAAATGGCTTTATGGTACGGATAATCAAAAGTGTGTTTTGAATAGGTCTTCAGGGTCTGAACCACTGCCTTAGTGGACTGCTCTTCCCAAAGTGGATTTCCTTCTTTTGGATACATGGAAACAGCCATTACGTCTTTTCCACCGATCTTGACCGCCTGCATATCCCAAATAAACTTTCGGGAAGTGGCAAAACCATAATCACGTACGTTGGTGGCCTTAAACTTCCACGTTTTTTTCTTTTCCGAAAAACCTTTTTCAGCAGCTTCGGCCTCTTCTTGTGTAACAATAAGAACTGGCTTGTCATAAGATTTTTTGGCCGCCTTATATCTTTTCATCATGTCTTTTGAAAAGACATCGTCCCGATTCTGAAGCACTCCAGTGGCATCTAAAACATGATCTGCCGGTACGGTGATGCTCACATCATAGTTCCCGAAGGGAAGAGCAAACTCCCCACTTCCCCAAAACTGATGGTTTTGCCATCCCTCAACATCGCTGTAGACTGCCATTCTTGGAAAGAACTGGGCAATTACGTAAGCACGGTTACCGTCTTTTTCAAAATACTCGAATCCTGAACGCGCCCGGTTTACGGTATGATCGGGAATATTGTACCACCATTTGATGGAAAAGGATATCTGTTCACCGCTTTTTAGTGGTTTTGGAATGTTCAATCGCATCATCGTTTGATTGATGGTGTACGACAAGGGCTTGCCATTGGCATCCTTTACAAAGTCGATATTGAAACCACCATCAAAAGGTTCGGTGATGTAGGTCTGGGCAAAATTTCCAGCTGTGTAGGCAAAATTGACCCCATTACCATTGCGCAAGGGCGATTTTGAGTCTTTCGAACGTACATTTTGGTCCAATTGCACCCAAAGAAATTCCAAATCGTCGGGAGAATTGTTGTAATACGTAATGGTTTCCTCGCCATAGATTCTTGCATTCTTGTCATCCAATTCAATGTCCATTACGTAGTCCGCCTGTTGCTGGTAATAATCTGGCCCCGGAGCCCCGGAAGCGGAGCGATAGGTGTTCGGAGTGGAGAACTCCTCGTACAACTGCTTAAATTTACTTTGATTGTAGTGGCCTGGCTTCCTTTCTTCCTGCTCTTTCCCTTCTTCCTGTGCTATGGCCAGTGCACCAAAAAGAAACAGTATGGAAGCAAAGCAATACTTGATTTTGTTCATTTTCAAATAGATTTTTTAACGGTGAAAAATAACTTTTTTTTAACCAATCGTTAAGAATCTGCTACAAGTTTAACATTCCTTTATTATTCTCCCGAATGAGCACAAAACTCCTTTTCTGTCCTTTCCATTTTAAATGGACAATATTTTGCTGTTCCTCGAACAGATCAGTCAGGATTTCATTTTGAACGGACACCGATTTTAGTTCCGAAAAGTTCACATTGGAAAGCTCCAAATAACAAATCATAACATCGTTGTCGTATTCCTTGCCCAGGAAGGAATATGCTGCATTTTCATTGTTTAGTTCGATGGCAAATTTTGCTTTGAAATACTTTTCAATGTATAGATCGGCCAATTCAGACTCATTATCCGTAGCAAGTTCCGTTTGGATTCCATAGCGTTCGTACAGAACATCCTCTAAATCATCGATAAAAACACGGCTTGTGATCTGAAAGGCATCGTCTTTTTCAGAATAAAAGATGTTGGTAACGCTCACGTAGAACTTATGGGCGTTTGCAAAAGATAAAAACAGGATTGCGGACAAAAAAAACAATCCAAGTTTTGCACTTTTTAAATATTTCATATTTAATAGACTTCAGGTTTTGTGAGATGTTACAACGGGATAACAAAAAACAACTGGTAATGCTCAAAGGTAAGCAAACGACATGCCAAAATGCAGTCAGTCCAAATCGTTGTTTTTCCGGTAGGCCCTGCTCTTTGATACCATAAAGTCCAGAATTTTTAATTTATCATGTGAATCGACCACATTCTGGAACTTCTGATCTACCTCACAGAAATACATGAAATCGTCAATTTTTTCAATAGGAATCTTTAAAATGGTCAAGAACAGCGAATCTGTATAAAAATCCTGTACGCGTTCCGTGCGGGCGTAGGTTTTATCGACCTTGACCCTATTTTTCAACATTTTGGTACGACCCGTAATGGCATTTATGATGGGATCCAAGGGAGGGCTCAAAATCATACCCACATTAAATTTACCATAGGTGGCCTGTTGCAGTTTACGCTCACTTTGGGTAATCACGTTTACATCTGCATTTGGGAGTCCCAAAGCTTCAGCACTTACATCTTTTTCAAGTTGCAATCCTCCTAAATCTTTATCCAAATCTCCGGACAGATTGTAGGGTTTAACCACAACCTCTTCCAGTTCATTAACAAACTGGTCCAGTGGAACTGTGATAAAACTGGTATTGAAAAGTACTTCATTTATGGGTAGAACTTTTCTTTTGTATTGAACAGCGGAAAAAACCAGGGTATCATTGAGCTTCACCAAAATGGAAAAATTCCCGTCTACATCGGTAATTACGGCCCGCTCAGTGGTAACATTCTGTACCACTACCCCTACCACATCTGAATTTCGACTTGAAACACGTCCCTGCAATTGCTTTGAGTTCTGATCTTGGGCAAGACCGAAAAAAGAAACCAAAACCAATAATGCGCAAAGAAGACTACTCCTCATTCAACTCCGCTAAATAGGTTTTGCTATGGGTGACCAAAAAATCAATCAGCTGGAATTCATTCTCCTTCCGCAACAGGGTTTGAGAAGGTACTTTGTCATCACAATACAGCAAAAATGCATCTATTTTATCCTGTGGCAGCTTCAAATCGACCACAAAAAACTCATCGTCATATACTTGGCGCAGTACCTCGCTCACCTTGAGGGGTGCCCTTTCTGTTCCATCCCCTTGCTTGGATTTGAACAAAGCCTTAAATATGTTGACAAAATTCAGACCATCCCGCATCCCACGGACACTTCTGGCTTCTGCTATGTTTTCCACCTCCGTGCCACGGTCAATCTCATATTCAAATCCCTTGAAATCCTCATTTTTTACCTCAAGAAACTTCTCCTGGTTTTCAGGACTCACCACCACCCCCTCCAGTTGGGTAATTTTTTCAGTCACCTCTACCACCAACCGATTGTTACGCAGAATTTCAGGGGTGATGGTCACTACCTCCAATTGGTAGTTTACTGCAGTGAACACCAGTTGATCTCCTTCTTTAACCATGATAAGAAACTCCCCATTATCATTGGTTATCGTAGCCGTTTCGGCCGTGGAATTGATGACGTTTTCATTGGGAACATTACTGCCGCGATAGAGCACTTTGCCCCGTAAAGGTTGTCGATTTTCCTGGGCGAAAGTCAAACTGGAGGAAATTAAAAAGAGAGAAATCAGGATAGTGTTTTTCATAAATAAAGCCATTTAGCTCAAGTTAAAGAAAACCTTTGATGACAACATAAAAAACAAAACTTTTCTAAACTTTTGTTAATTCTACCAATTGCCACTCATCGATATGCTATCCGTTCACCTTTGAACTAAGGTATTTTGACGGTAATAATTAGAATAATCAGACCATAAGTATAGCTTTGCGCTTTACGTTTGTAAATCCTCAAATAACAAACACTGTGAAAGCACGACTTATACATGCAATCGTTGGCCTACTTACGATCAGCTCGCTTCAAGCGCAGATAAAGATTGGTGATAACCCCCAGAATTTGGATCCTTCCTCCGTTTTGGAACTTGAAAGTACGGGTAGGGTATTGGTCATTACTAGGATAAACAATGCCCAAATGAACACTATCACTCCCCTACGGGGCGCTTTGGTGTACAATACTGACGAAGGATGTATTCATTATTACGACGGGACGCAATGGGTAAACATTTGCGAAGCCTTGGACAATTCCTTTACTGTAAGCACTGAGGCTGTTTTTAACCAATTTTCGCGGGATAGCACCGTGGTGGTGACCCAAACCGATAACAACTATAACTTTGAGGTCAATCAAATTACAGGGGATAATATTGTCGACACCTCCATCAACGGGGATGTGGAAATACAACAAGCCACCATTACAAATCGCCTTATTGCGGAAAAGGCAGTTACTTTCGACAAATTGGCCGATGGTTTGAATACTGGTGAAATTTTACAATGGAATGGTACCGAATGGGTATTGATTGATGAAACTGGAATTACCATTACCGAGTTCGACGGAGTAATTGGGAACGAAGTGCTCGATGCCACAGCAGGTGGTTCACTGGTTCGGTCAGGAATGGGTTCAGATGTAATCCCCTTTACCCTCGATGTTTTGGATGGTGGAATCGGTACGGATGAACTGGCCAATGGCTCTGTGACCAATGATAAACTGGACAAGGTCAACATTCCGTTAAGTGGGTTTGGGGCTGCGGGAGCCGATGTCGATTTGGGCACAAACAAACTAATCAATGTGGCTGACCCAACAGATCTTCAAGATGCCGCTACCAAAAACTATGTGGATACTGAAATTATTGGAATCAATACGTTGGCAAGTGGATTAATCTATCTTGGAGATGCCGCTAATGTGGCGCAAGAAGTAGCAATTAGTGGCGATGCGACCATCGACAACACTGGGGCACTCGACCTAGCAACTGACGCCGTGCAGACCGACGAAATCATAGACGATGCCGTGACACTACCCAAGATCGCAGACGGGACCGCCGCTGGACAGCTCATGCAGTGGGACGGCACCGACTGGGTACTGGTCGATGAATCAGCCCTTGTGGTCACAGAGGTCGATGGGATCATTGGTAACGAGGTCAACAACGCCACCGATGCCACACTCCAACGGAACGGGACAGGGACAGCGGTCGACCCCTTCACCCTTGACGTGGCGGCCGGAGGGATCACC
>JANQRD010000218.1 GCA_028284725.1 Allomuricauda sp.
GACGGGAACGTTGTCCGAGTGCAGGGAGACGGTGTATGTAACGTTGGCGGCGCTGGCCACTGCGGCAGCATTCTCCGCTGTCATTGCCTCTTCCTCAGCCGCCTCTTCTGCGGCCAGTTGATCGGCCCTTTCCTGTTGGTTGATGAGGAATTGCTCTTCGTCAAAATCATCCTTGCAGGAGGTCACCAGGACCCCGCAGGCAAGGACCATCAGAATGGTGTATAAATAGTTTTTGGTTTTTTTCATTGTATTCGAATTTTTAAATGGATTCAACAAAAGCTGTATTGATTTATGATTATGTTTCATGGTTTAAAAGTTTAAAATGGAATAGGAGAAACCGATATTGAAACGTTGGGTGCGTAGCACCTCTATGTTTTCGGGTTGGCCTATAGTAATGTCGTTCAAATCGGTGAAGCCCCGTTCGTACATAAACTCCACAGAAAAAACTCGTCCGTTGGGGAGGTCAAAGTCGAGCCCTATCCCAAAATGCAAGCTGGCATTGATAGAAGTGTAATCTGAGGTCACTTCTTCCCAGTCGTTCGATAGAATTACTCGGGAACCATCCTGAAAAACCATGTATTGATCGCGATTTTCCCGGACCCTAAAAATGTATGCCAGATCGGTTCCTACAATCAATTGCGGTTGCATGGGAGCATTGTTCAATTCGGGTAATGACACCCGGGCTGAAAGCTGCCCCTTTACGGAATGCATATATACATGTCGGTTTTGATACCTTAAAGAGGTTACGAGGCCGGTGGGCCGGTCACCGATGTTCGGAAACTCTCCAAGATCTCGGTCGAAATCGATGCGTCCACCTCCAAAAGCATCGTAGAGCAGGTCGAATTGCACCTGTAAATAGGGCAGGGCCTGATAGCGGCCGAAAGCTCCCAAATTACCAGTGATTACGGTTCCCGGTTGCGTAAATTGACTAAAACTACCCCCGGCCTTTGCCCCAATGAGGAACTTATTGCCCGAGTCAGTTGCTTCATCCACATCCTGGGACAATCCTTTGTTGGAGAAAGTCAAAATACACAGAAGGGATGTTAAATAAAGTATTCGCTTCATATTGTTTATAAAGAATTAAAGAATCTGTATTGGTTCATAGAAATTGAAATGTTATATAGACGATTGAGAATTGGGTTTTCGTTCATACATGATATAGGTTTAAAGGGTTATTATTCACAATTGCAATTTTCAAAGACGCCTATGATTGAAGTCCATATGTGGTTCCCAATGTCGGACCTCGGTTGATGTTGTCTTAGGCGCAAGGGTAGGTAAGATTTGATTATTAGAGATTGATACATTTCTGTTTGATTTTTGGAGCATAAGCACACCAATGAATCGTATCAAAAGTAGAGATGCCAACATATAAGGACTGATTGCAATTGACGGATGGGGAGTTTGAGTTGACGAAGCTGGAAACTCAACTGATTGAGGCTGTAGGAAAGGAACGAGAGACACATAAAAACCTGTGATTTATTCTTGGGCTTTAGGTGCTATCAATGCTGTTTTGTAGTGAGAGTAAAGGGTAAAAGGTAAAGGGTGTAGGGTAAAAGGCGAAAAAGGTGTAGGGTTAAAGAGTGAAAGTTTGAAGGGTTTAGGGTGGTATTTGGACAGGATCAGTGTGACAGCTCAGTACAGGGTTGCTCAGTATCACCCCTTCGACTGCGCTCAGTACAGATGGAGCTCAAGAGGAGAACTTTAGAGAAATACTCTTCTTAATTATGCTCAGATGTTCGCACTCAACCAATCGCCAACCTCGCTGGTTTTATAGGCTTTACCACCGTCAGCAAGGTCTTCGGTGACCACACCCTCGGCCAAGGATTTGTTGACAACTTTTCGAATGGCTTCGGCTTCGTCTTTTAAGTTGAATGCGGTTTCAAACATCATGGCTGCTGACAATACGGTGGCCAAAGGATTGGCAATGTCTTTTCCAGCTGCTTGGGGATAGGATCCATGTATGGGTTCGAACAGGGATGTCTTTTCGCCCAATGATGCCGAAGGCATTAAGCCCATCGATCCTGAAATCACAGAGGCTTCATCCGTGAGGATATCTCCGAATAGGTTTTCCGTTATTAAAACATCGTAGGAGTTAGGCCATTGCACCAAACGCATGGCTACGGCATCAACAAATTCGTAGGAGACTTCGACTTCGGGATATTCCTTTTCCAAGTTTTGAACGGTCTCTCTCCAGAGTCGGGAGGTTTCCAAAACATTTGCTTTGTCCACACAGCACAATTTTTTGGAACGTTGCATGGCGATCTCAAAACCTTTTCGAGCCAAACGCTCAACTTCTTTTCGTGTATAAGTACAGGTATCATAGGCGGTATTGCCATTGTCCTCACGGCCACGTTTTCCAAAATAGATTCCTCCGGTAAGTTCACGCAGAAAAACCAAATCTGTTCCCTCTATACGTTCTTTTTTAAGCGGGGACTTGTCAATCAAGGAAGGAAAAGTAAACGTGGGGCGCACATTGGCAAAGAGTCCCAGTTTTTGGCGCATTTTCAGCAATCCTTGCTCTGGACGTACTTTTGTGGAAGGGTCATTATCGAATCGTGGGTGTCCGATAGCTCCAAAAAGTACTGCATCGGCGGCTTCACAAATTTCATGGGTCTCTTCAGGATAAGGTTCACCAACGGCTTCGATAGCTGCTGCACCGGTCAAGGCAGGTGTCCAATTGATTTCATGACCAAATTTCTTAGCTATTGCATCGGATACTTTTACGGCTTGATTGATGACTTCTGGGCCAATTCCGTCTCCGGCTAAAAGGGCTATGTTTAGTTTCATTTATTTCAATTATCAATGTTCAATTATCAATGGGCAATTATCAGTGATCAATGTGCAATGTCCAATTAGCAATTTTTCAATCTACAATGATCAAAAGGGAATGTACAATTTTTGGTGGTTATTGTGACCTAATGGTCTGGAAAAGGGTAAAAGGCTATTGGTCAATACTAATTGTATATTGTTCATTGTCAATTGTATATTGTTAAAAAAGGTTGAGCATTTTTTCGGTTGCTTTAATGGCGGATACGGTTTGGTCGGAATCCAAGCCGCGTGTAGTAAAGTCTTTTTCCTTGGTTTGCCAGGTTATGATGGTTTCGCACAAGGCATCTGAGTTACTTCCTGGTGGGATTCGTACTGCATAGTCCACCAATTTTGGGAGATTCAGCCCCTGTTTTTTGTACACTTTTCGAAGCGCATTGATAAAAGCGTCGAACTGTCCGTCTCCTTGTGCATTTTCCTCATAGGATTTTCCGTCGATTTCGATGGAAAGGGTAGTGGAGGGTTTTAAACCTTTGGAATGGGTGAGCACATATGATTTTACAAATACCCGTTGTTGGTACAAATCGCTGTCCAACACATCGGAGATGATGTAGGGAAGATCATCTTTGGTGACACGTTCTTTTTTGTCACCCAATTCGATGATGCGCTCTGTTACTTTTTTAAGTTCCTCATCATTTAAGGTCAGTCCTAGTTCTTGCAGATTCTTTTGAATATTTGCTTTTCCTGAGGTTTTTCCTAATGCATATTTCCGCTTTCTACCAAATCGCTCTGGTAATAGATCATTGAAGTAAAGATTCTTTTTGCTATCTCCATCTGCATGTATGCCAGCTGTTTGCGTAAAAACGTTGCCCCCAACAATTGGTTTATTATCCGGAATCCCAAAACCAGTGAAGGCAGAGACCAATTTACTCACTTTATAGAGCGAAGATTCCTTGACCCCGATGTAGACTTCAGGCATAAAATCATTGATGACCGCCACCACACTGGCCAATGGTGCATTTCCTGCACGCTCTCCCATGCCATTGACGGTAAGGTGCAGCCCATGACAGCCTGCTTTTAGGGCTTCCATGACGTTGGCGACGCTTAAATCGTAATCGTTGTGCCCATGAAAATCAAAGTGGACCTCTGGGTAGCGCTTTATAATTTGATTTAGGAAGTCATATGCTTCGCTATGCGTGAGTACACCCAAAGTATCCGGGAGCAAAATCCGCTTGATGGGCTGTGCCGTCAAAAAATCCAAGTATTGGAAAACATAATCAGGAGAATTCCGCATGCCATTGCTCCAATCTTCCAGGTACACATTGGTTTCGATTCCAAGTTCACCCGCTTTGGCAATAACTTTTTTGATATCCCTGAAATGTTGCTCGGGTGTTTTCTTTAATTGGTGCGTCAAGTGGTTCAAGGAACCCTTGGTGAGCAAATTCTGAACTTTGGCTCCAGCCTGCTGCATCCAGTCGAGCGATACCCCATTGTCAACAAAGGTCAGCACCTCCACTCTCGAAATATACCCTTCGGTTTCCGCCCAGTCCGTAATACTCTTAACTGCAGCAAATTCGCCATCGGAAACGCGAGCTGAAGCCACTTCAATACGGTCTACCTTTAGTTCTTCCAATAATAGCTTGGCCAGGGTCAGTTTCTCGGAAGAAGAGAAAGAAACACCGGAGGTCTGCTCACCATCCCTAAGGGTGGTGTCCATAATTTCGACCGTTCTTTTTTTCATGGATTGATTTCTTTCTCTATGGATAATTGCTGTTTGACACGAATTTCACGGATTCGCACTAATCAATATTGATTTTACAGTGGGGTGTTTTGTGCGAATTGTTGAATGCCCTCTTTGATGTTCAATAAGTAATCAATATCATCAAATCCGTTGAGCATGTTCTGTTTTTTGTAATCGTTGATGGCAAAGCTATCGTTTTCGCCTGTTTCCAGAAGTGTAATGGTCTGTTCAGGAAGATTGATCTCCAACTCAGTTTTTGGTTTGCTTTCGATGGCCTTAAAAATCTTATCCAAAAATTCTGGACTTACTTGTACAGGCAAAACACCAATGTTCAAACAATTATTTCTGAAAATATCAGCAAAAAAACTGGACACCACACATCGGAAACCATAATCGTACACCGCCCAGGCTGCATGTTCCCTCGAGGAACCGGAACCAAAGTTTTTTCCTCCCACCAGAATTTTACCGCTGTAAATGGGATTGTTCAACACAAAATGTTCCTTCGGAGTATTGTCTGGATTAAACCTCCAATCCCTAAAAAGGTTATCCCCAAAGCCTTTTCGTTCCGTGGCCTTTAGAAAACGTGCAGGGATGATTTGATCGGTATCCACATTTTCGATAGGCAGTGGTACCGCAGTGCTAGTAAGTATGTTGAATTTATCGTATGCCATTTTTTTAATATTCAATGATCAATGTCCAATAATCAATTGTCAGTGATCAATTAACAATGTTCAATTAACGGTTTATGCGTTGGCTTCTTCAAGTTCCATAAGTTCTCTCGGATCTGTAACTTTTCCTGTGACGGCTGCAGCAGCGGCCACTAAAGGACTTGCCAATAGGGTACGTGCCCCAGGGCCTTGTCGACCTTCAAAGTTTCGATTCGAAGTGCTCACTGCATATTTTCCAGCGGGAATCTTGTCATCGTTCATGGCCAAACAAGCGGAACACCCTGGTTCCCTCAATTCAAAACCTGCATCCTCCAAAATATCCAAAATACCTTCGTTCTTGATGGCCTCTTCGACCCTGTGCGAGCCTGGAACCAACCAAGCGGTGACATTATCAGCTTTTTTTCTTCCCTTAACAATGGACGCAAAGGCCCTAAAATCCTCAATACGCCCGTTGGTACAACTTCCCAAAAAAACAAAATCGATGGGTTTGCCAATCATGGCCTCGCCTTCATTAAAGGCCATGTATTCCAAAGATTTTTGGTAAGTGGCTGTACCACCTTCAACCATTTCGGCGTTGGGGATATCTTTTTGGATTCCAATCCCCATTCCCGGATTGGTGCCATAGGTAATCATGGGTTCAATTTCACTGGCATCAAAGGAAATTTCTTTATCGAAGACCGCATCTGAATCG
>JANQRD010000198.1 GCA_028284725.1 Allomuricauda sp.
TCGCCTTCGATGGTTTTTTTGTGCGTAGTACTTTCCAACCACCCATCAACCACAGCTTTTGCAGTTGTGTAGTATCGAGCTACATTTTCACCAATATCCACGGCGTTGATTTCTAGGGCGATGCTCGATGCCCGAGATTCAAAATTGTCGTGACTCAACTCATTCTTGGAAATCATGTATATGTTGTGGTTTTCGGCATATTTGTACGATGTAGCGTTGGACGCTAAGGTTGATGCACCTATCGATTGTCGATAATCATTGATAAGCTCCAGCACCGCTGCTTCCATTTTTGATGGATCTACGGTTGCTTTTTCACTTTCCAGAACGGTGTTCACAAATTCCTTTTCTTCTTCTACAGCGGACGATTTGGTGCACATGCTTAATATCACAACAGATATTATCACCAAAGAGAGGTAATATAATCTTTTCATTTTCGGGGGTGCTAGGTGGGGTTGGTTCTAAAAACCCCAGTGTTCCAAAAGGCTAAGCTAGCTGTCAAGGGAAGCAAAAGCATAGAATTTCCATAGGAAGACCAATTAATCCGATAAATGGTAAAATCCTACCGTCCATGGGCATAAAACGTAAGAAAGCCGACTCCATTCATCGGAAAAAATGAACGGTTTATATACTGAAAAAACAGTAAAGTAGCTACAGATTAGGAGCTTCTGGGTCAGATTCTTCCTCTTCATCGTCCAGGACCAAAGCAAAAACAAAGGCTCCAATTTCCTTTACGGGCTCATAAAAAATGGATTCCTTTTTGGTCTCCTCATTGACGAAATTCAGGGATGAGGTCAGCCGCTCGAAGAAAATGAGCAAAGCACCAATGATGATTGCCACCTTAAGGGCACCAAAAATACCCCCGGCGATTTTGTTCAATAGACCGAGCATGGCAAAGTCGGCTATTTTGGTTAAAAACTTGCCGGCAAAATGCACAAGCAAGACAATGCCAAAAAAGGTAATAAGGAAAGCAGCAATCTTGATGTATTGCTCGCTCCAATCCATATTTTCGGACAGATATTCAGCTGTGATGTACGAAAAATGCATGGCTCCATAAATACCGGCCACCAGGGCGACCAGAGAGGCGATTTCCACAAAAAGCCCATTTTTAAGGCCTTTGTAGAGGCCCCATACCAACAAAATTCCAATTATGATGTCCAAAAAGCTCATGGAAGGGTTTTTAACAAATATAGAATATTGATTTGTACCTTTGAAGCTTGTAAAAGCTATGGCTAGGGACGAAATACTTAAGGAAAGATGGGAGGTACTTGTCGAAAAACTTTCCCAACAATTTTCGGACGGAGATCCGTTGGAAATTGACGGCATTATCTATTTGGTAGGTGTGCAAGAGTTGGGAAAGCTCCACAGAACCTTCAAGAAGGATGAAAAGGTAAACCTGATGCACATTGCCATTTGCAGGTTGTTGGAACCTTATGGCTTTTACGATTTTGATTATTTTGATGAAGAAGGATGGCCGCACTATAAAGTAAAGGAGCAGTTGCCCCCCCTTAAGGCTGGTGAGCAATCGGTTTTAATGAAGGAGGCTTTGGTGACCTATTTTTTAGAAAAGGAATATATCGAATAGAATTAATGCAAACTTAATTTCAGACTGGCTGTAAACGTTTACATTTTGTGTAATTTTACACTTTGGCCTCAAATGAATTGCTATATATGAAAGAGACGGTTAGATTTTCAAATTTGGATAGAAAGGAGACTATTCAAAAAGTTTCCCAGGAAGAATTCGACTTGGTTGTAATCGGTGGTGGAATCACTGGAGGTGGAATTGCCCTTGATGCTGCTTCTCGCGGCATGAAGGTGGCGTTGCTCGAAAAAGGGGATTTCGCATCGGGAACTAGCAGTAAATCCACCAAATTGATTCATGGAGGGCTTCGCTATCTAAAACAATTCGATTTTTGGCTCGTAAAAGAAGTAGGTTCTGAAAGAGCCATTGTGCACAAATTGGCACCGCATCTGGTACTACCTGAAAAAATGCTTTTACCCTTGATCGAGGGTGGTTCCTACGGCAAATGGTTGACTTCGATTGGGCTGAAGGTTTACGATATCCTTGCGCAGGTAACAGGGGATGACAAACGCCAGATGCTCGAGAAAAAAGAGGCTTTGAAATTGGAACCCCTCTTACCCAAAAAGATATTGAATGGTGCAGGATACTACGCTGAATACCGTACTGATGATGCCCGGCTGACCATTGAGAACATTAAAACCAGTCTGCAA
The DNA here is from genome assembly GCA_028284725.1 of Allomuricauda sp. GTDB lineage: Bacteria > Bacteroidota > Bacteroidia > Flavobacteriales > Flavobacteriaceae > Flagellimonas. The sequence continues at coordinate 2,230 of JANQRD010000198.1, forward strand.
TACGGTGCCCAGGCATTGAATTATGCCAAAGTGGTTGACTTTTTGTATGAAAACGACCAGGTAGCTGGAGTGAAGGTGAATGATGAGGTTTCGGGAGATGCGTTTAACATCAAATCCAAATATGTGATCAGCGCAGCGGGGCCTTGGGTGGATGAGCTACGAAGTGTGAACAATTCCAAAAAGGGAAAACGACTACATCTGACCAAGGGAGTGCATTTGGTATTTCCGAGGGAAAAACTTCCCGTAAAGCAATCGGTGTATTTCGATATTCCTGATGGCCGAATGATGTTCGCCATTCCACGTGGCAAGATTACCTATGTTGGAACCACGGATACCAATTTTAATCTGGACAAGGATAATATCAAAACTGATTTGGCCGATGCCATCTATCTGATTTCGGCAGTGAACAATATGTTCCCCGACATCAACTTGGAAATGGAGGATATTATTTCTTCATGGGCCGGACTGCGACCACTGATTCATGAAGAGGGAAAATCAGCTTCAGAACTTTCAAGAAAAGATGAGATTTTCACTTCGGATACCGGTTTGGTCAGTATTGCCGGAGGCAAACTGACCGGATATCGCAAAATGGCGGAGCGTGTGGTCAATCGTATTGCCAAAAAAATGGAAGAGGATCACAATAAAAAAGTTGATTCCTGTACCACCGATAAAATCCCACTGTGCGGTAGTGACTTCAAAAAATTCAAGCATGTTAAGAAATACATCGATGAGGTATACGAGCGCATCAAGGCGGATGGATTTACGGAGTACGATGCTTGGTATTTGGTCACCAATTACGGCAAACAGACCGAAACCATTTTGGAAAATTATGCTGCACTCAGAAACAAGGATTCGTATGTCCGTATGATTCGTGCTGAGGTGCAATTTGCGATAGCACATGAAATGGTCATCAACCCAATGGATTTCTTTATCCGAAGGACGGGACGACTCTATTTCGATATCGATAGTATTCGGAATCACATGGATCCGGTTTTGGAGGAGTTCAAAAAGGCATATGGCTACGATAGCTCCAAACTGCTTTCATTTAAGGAAACATTGCAAGAAGAATTGGAATCGCATTCCAACTTCTCCTTGGAGCGTGTTTAGGATTTCAGCCCTACCATTTCCCGTGCCCATTCAATAATAATGTTAACGGTACCTTCATCCCATTTTCCAGGTTTTCCCTCAAAGGAGTTCTTGGGATTTTCGTGAATGGTGTTCCAGTGGTCAAGCCCTGGATATTCATGCAAAATGTGGTCTTGATGTCCGTTCCATTCCAAAACCTCAATGATCATTTTATTGTCAAAAGTGGACATGATCCAATCGTTCGTGCCCCTCAAAATGCGTACTGGAACTTTGAGTTTTTCCCATTGCCCTGCAAGATCAAAGTCCTGTAATTGTTGATAGTATGCAACTGGGCGACCGTACATATGGGCTGCGGAATGGTAATTATAGTCTGACAACGCCGGATATGCATCAACGACCTCCTGATAGGTCTTTTTTTCAATCAACATTCCATAATAAAGCGGAAAATAATATTTGTTCAATTTTTCCACTATTTGGGATTCGGTATTCCCTTTGAACTGTAGAATTCTGCGTTCGATTTCCAACATGTGCTCAAACCAGGTCTTAAAGAAAGTGCCATCGGAGATAACCCCTGCAAGGTTAAACTCATTGGCCAATAAAGGTGCCAAAGCACTGCCCATGCTCGACCCATACACCACAATGCGCGAAGCGTCCACATAGGGTTTTGATTTCAAAGCTTGAATAGCCGTTCGATACCCTTCGAGGTCGGTCAAAAAATCGGACTGTCCGCAGTCGCCTTCACTGTCGCCAACACCTGGTTTTTCAATACGCATTACCACCATATCGGATTTTTCCACCAAATCCTTTATGGTCTGTACCCAATTTCCTTTCCTACCGGGATAGGTTTCGATACTGGAACAACTAAGCCCCCCAATTAAAACAACTGTTGGTTGTCTTCCCTGTTTTTTGGGTTTGGTGATGATGATACGTTGGGTGATGCCGTAACTGCTGGTAATTTCTTCATAAAAGGTGTCCAAGCCTTTATGTGTTTCCTTTTCCAAGGGATTAAATTGAACCATCGCTTCAACGATTTTTCCATTTCTCACCGCTCTGACCTTAGTGGCACGATTGCCTCTAAGTCCATATGAAACTTCACTCCAGACTTGGTTATCTAAAATAGGAACATCATCTATGGCCAGAATGACGTCATTGGGAAGAAAACCAGCTTTTTGTAGCGGACTGTTGCTGTTGATTGAAGTTATCGTTGCTCCCGGGCGTACCCCATCCGGACTTTTAATGCTGGCTTCCCAAGAACTTCTTCTCCCCAAAATTTGTGCACTAAGGTCAAATACTGTGAAAATTGCTAGGATGATTATAAGAATACTGCCGTTTTTTGATTTCATGATGGTAGATTTATGATTTCTTTAAAATTAGATTCCCTACTTTTAGATAAAGGTGATTTTATACGTAGGCGCTGGTTTTTTATGTCAATTTGGGCCTGCACAGGATTTGAAGTTTTGCGACCGTGAAATCGACCAACAATTTTTACCTCTTTAATTCAAGAATTGCCACCCATGTGGTTTTCTGGGTACTCTATTATGTGCTATTTGGGTTGATTTGGGTCAATGAAGGAGGCTACTTGGCCTCCTTTTATTTAGAGTTTGTTTTATTGCCCATCCGGATTTTGGCTGTGTATGTCACCATATATTTCCTGTTGCCCCGATATCTGTTGAAACGGAAATTTGCCCATTTTTTTGTGGGCTATGGACTTACCTTATTGTTGGGAGGAATGCTTCAGCGGGTGTTTATCCATCTCTTTTACGAAGAACTGTTACTGAACGATTCCAGCGCAGGCCTTTTTAGTGTGATGATGTTGGTAAGGGCTATCATTTTGATTAATACTACGGTTTTATTGATTTTGGGCATAAAACTGTTTCAACTCTGGGCCATAGAGCATGAAAAAAACCAAAGCTTGGAAGGTGAAATATTGGAAATCCGATCCAATCGAAAAACCCATCGGGTTCCTTTTGAAAATATCCTTTTTGTAGAGGGTTTGGGCAATTATGTAACCTTCCATCTGGCCGACAAGTCCAAAATAACGAGTTATGGAAGTATCAAGGGAACACTGCTACAACTCCCCGATAATTTCCGACGTGTTCATAAGTCCTACATTGTAAACAAGGCCCATATTAAATCCTACGATACCATGACCATCGATATCCAGGACAACTCCATTCCAAGGGGAAAGAGTGTCAGCGACGAAGTGCTGTTGAACTGAACTTAATCCAGTTTCTCGGTCAGTTTTCTAAAAATTTTCTTTGGATTTTTTTCCTCATACAGAATTTGGTAGACTGCTTTGATAATGGGAAGCTTTGTTTTCTTTTCCCGTTTTTCATTAAGCAGATAGGCGGTTTTGGCCGCATAATAGCCTTCGGCCACCATGTTCATTTCCATCATGGCACTTTTTACGGTGTACCCCTTACCGATCATGTTCCCGAACATACGGTTTCTACTAAAGGTGGAATATCCCGTCACCAACAAATCTCCCAAATATGCAGAATTGTTGATGTTCCGTTTCATTTTGTAGACCCCATCGATAAACCGTTTCATTTCGCGAATGGCATTGCTCATCAAGACGCTTTGAAAATTATCCCCATAACGCAATCCATGGGCAATGCCTGCTGCGACAGCATAAATGTTTTTGAGCATGGCCGCGTATTCGGTACCAATAATATCATCAGAAATTTTAGTACGGATGTAATGACTTTTCAAAGCATTCGCCACCAACTCTGCTTTGGAAGCATCTGCGCAAGCAATGGTAAGGTAGGACAGTCGTTCGAGTGCTACTTCCTCGGCATGGCAAGGTCCGGTTACGACACCGATGTTTTCGAATGGAATTTGGTATTCCTCATGGAAGTGTTCACCAACAATCAGTCCACTTTCAGGTACGATTCCCTTGATTGCAGAAAATACAATCTTGTCTTCTAGGGATATGGTAAGTGGTTTTAGCTCATTTTCCAAAAACGCGGAAGGAATAGCAAAGATGAGCACATCACAGGAATTTACAACCTCATCGATGGAATTGGTCAACTGAAGCTTGGAAACATCAAATTGGACGGAACTTATATAGTTAGGATTGTTGCCCTCTTTTTTAATGTGTTCAATAGCGTATGGGTTTCGCATATACCACGCCACACTATTCAAGTTTTCTGAAAGCATTTTCACAAGGGCGGTTCCCCAACTACCACCGCCGATAACTCCAAACTGAAGCGAGTTTTCCATTGAAAAGATTTAGTGGGCAAAACTAAACATTCTAATTTTTTGAGCATTAAATGCTGATTATCAAAATGTTATGATTTTTGGCACGGTGCTTGGTTTTAACATAACGAATCAAAAAACCACGAACATGAAAATTGGAAAACTACTATTCGGAACAATATTGATCGGACTTTTAGCGAGTTCGTGCTATACAGAGGTTGTGTTTGAAGACGATTTTATAGAGGAGTCACCAATCAACACAGCCCTTATTTTGGAATCATACGATTTATGGTATATCGATATCAATGCGACCAGGGGAAATGGCGAAGTACCTTTTTTGCAAAGGGCGTTCACTGTTTCTTTTGAAAGGGGGGTTCTTTATGCCAACAACAATATGGTAGGTATCGGAAAAACAGGGAATGGACTGGGAATTGATGTGGGTACCTACGGTACGTTGACCGGAACTGTTGAAATTGACCACGATGTGGACGGGCTTTGGTTGCTCGATGTCTATGCCATTGCCGATGGATCTTTGGAACTTTATGATGCCCGTTCCAATACCTCCTATATTCTGAGGGGATATCAACGCAACAATTTTGATTATGATTTGGTGTTTTATGATAACATCGACTACTTCCTTCAGGAGTATGAAGCTTGGGAAAAGACCTATACCAGTGAGGTGGGTGCCATAAATGAGTTCGATAATGAAAACTACCTTCAGTTTTTGGATGGATCTAGCGGGGGATTTTTTAGATCCTCAGTGGATGGTGTAGGAACACCCATCGTGAATTTGGTTTGGGATTATGAAGGGGATTATCAAGTGTTCGATGTACCCAACGATGCTTCGCTCAAAACTTTAACACTGGATTATGACTTCCTGGGCAATGATTATTTTGAGCTCTACGTTATCAATGATAGTACTATTGAATTGTATCATGTGGACAGTGGAACCATCTATGAATTCCAGGGAAGAGGATACATTCAATATTTAAAGTCGGGAAGCAAAACAGGAAAAAAACGTTCCAAGGTGAAAAACCCCACTATGAACGTTACCAGACAAAGAAAGATGTAAGGAACAAAAATAGTGTTCGACTATATAGACAAGTTTTTTGGTTGGTTATTTAGTTAAGAATCGCCTCAAGCACCTCAGCTTGGGGCGGTTCTTTTTTGGAAAGGGTTGTAATTCCAGATTTCCCTACCAAACCACCAAGACCGTGTTTTTTTGTAACTTTTTGGTTATGAATGATGAACACAAAACCGAAATGGCCAATAAGGCCCATGAAGAGATTCCTGGAAATCCCTCCACGGCAACAAGCAGCAAGCAAAAATTGAACGATCGATCTAACGGAAAACCCTTAAGGGTACTCTCGGAAGAGGATTGGGATTTCTGGATGCACAACGGCTACATTGTTATAAAAAATGCGGTGCCCAAGGAACAAGCGAAGGCCACAGCTGATTTTTTATGGGAGTTCGATGAAAAAGACCCAAACGATGCTTCTACTTGGTATGCACCTCCTCGAGCCGAAATGAAAATGAAGGAATTGACCGGGACAGGCATGGTTGAGGTCTATAATCATCAACATTTATGGAACAACCGTCAAATGCCTCGAGTCTACGATGCCTTTGTGGATGTTTGGGGCACCGAGAAATTATGGGTCACCATTGATCGGGCAAATTTGAATTTTCCCTTGCCCCCAGGTGTAAAAAAGAAGGGATTCATTCATTGGGATTACGATCCAGAGACAAAACCTCAAAATGTACAAGGCGTTTTGGCTTTGGCCGATCAAACCGATGAAAACATGGGAGGGTTCCAATGCATTCCCTGGTTATACCGTAATTATGACACCTGGAAGTTGACCCAACCGGAAGATAGAGATCATTTTCAACCTGATTTGAAAGGACTGGAAGATAAAATTGTAAAAGTGAAAATGGAAGCGGGGGATCTGTTAATCTTTAATAGTACGGAACCCCATGGCATTCGACCCAACCTTTCCAAGGATAAAGTCCGTATTGCCCAATACATTTCAATGATGCCGGCGGAGGAAGACAATGAAGAATTGCGACAATGGCGCATCAACTCCTGGAAGCACCGTATTGCTCCCGAAGGGTATGCGTTCCCTGGTGATCCCAGAAATTGGGAACGGGACAAATACGAAACTGCAAAATTAAGTCCTCTTGGAGAGAAGTTATTGGGGCTAAAAAACTGGTAGGATCATCAAATTCTTAAAAATATCCATAGTTGTGGCACGCTAAACTATAAATAGTATTTTTGCCGGCTTCAAGTATGGGTTATGAAAAAATACCTAAACCTTTTTGACTTTTCCCAAAAGGTAAACTATCGTACCGAGGTGCTGTCTGGTTTGACCGTGGCACTGGCGTTGGTGCCGGAGGCCATAGCTTTTGCCTTGATTGCCGGGTTATCTCCATTAACCGGACTTTACGCCGCTTTTGTTATGGGATTGGTCACCTCCATTCTAGGGGGAAGGCCGGGAATGATCTCTGGAGCGACTGGAGCCGTGGCCGTTGTCATCGTCACCCTAGCGCAGCAACATGGGGTGGAATATGTTTTTGCCGCCGTGGTTCTAGCCGGAATTTTACAAGTGGCCGCTGGGTTTTTGCGGTTGGGAAAGTTGATGCGTTTGGTGCCCCATCCGGTAATCTTCGGATTCGTGAACGGGCTGGCCATCATCATCTTCCTATCGCAATTGGACCAGTTCAAAACCGCAGAGGGTGAATGGTTCTCAGGAACTACCTTGTATGTTTTCTTGGGATTGGTTTTTTTGACCATGCTTGTTATTTGGGGACTGCCAAAACTGAGCAAAGTGGTGCCGGCCTCGCTGGTTGCTATTTTGTTAGTGTTCGGCATTGTTTTTTTCTTCGGGATCGATACCAGGACAATTGGGGATATCGCATCGATAGAAGGGACTTTCCCTCCATTCCATGTTCCTGATCTGCCTATTTCTTTTGAAACGCTTCAAATCATTTTTCCCTATGCCGCGATTGTTGCTGGAGTCGGGTTGATTGAAAGTTTGTTGACCCTAAATATCGTTGATGAAATTACGGAGACCAGAGGTCGTGGCAACAAGGAAGCGGTAGCTCAGGGAACGGCAAACATCCTTTCAGGCTTGTTTTCAGGTATGGGAGGATGTGCTATGATCGGGCAAAGTTTGATCAACACTTCCAATGGTGCCCGAGCAAGGTTATCTGGAATTGTGGCGGCAGTTATGTTATTGGCTTTTATCATGTTTGGTTCGAGTTTGATTGAAAAAGTGCCGATGGCGGCTTTGACCGGGTTAATGATCATGGTTGCATTGGGAACTTTCGAATGGGCAAGCCTCAGAACTTTTAGACGGATGCCAAAGTCCGATGTTTTGGTGATGGTGCTGGTGACCACGGTCACTGTTTTTCTACACAATCTGGCATTGGCTGTATTGGTAGGAGTCATTATTTCTGCTTTGGTTTTCGCATGGGACAATGCCATTCGGATTCGTGCCCGAAAACATGTGGATGAAAATGGGGTAAAGCATTATGAGATCTATGGCCCACTTTTCTTTGGAAGTACAACCCTTTTTGCGGAAAAATTCGACGTACTAAATGACCCAGATGAGGTTGTTATCGATTTTCAAGAAAGCAGGGTGGTAGACATGTCGGCCATAGAAGCAGTCAACAAAATCACAGAACGGTATAAAAAAGTAGGTAAAAACGTCCACTTAAAACACTTGAGCCGTGATTGCAGGCGCCTCCTTAAAAACGCAGATGACATTATCGAGGTAAACGTGCTGGAAGATCCAACCTATAAGGTTGCCGTCGATAAAATATGGCCTTATAAATAATT
>JANQRD010000203.1 GCA_028284725.1 Allomuricauda sp.
TTCTGATTCCAACATTTGAAGCGCAGACCTCAAAGGTGTCCGACTTATCCCCAATTCGTCCGCCAGTTTTTCTTGAACTATTTTTTGTCCTGGGGCGAGCTTTTTGGAAATAATCATATCCTTAACTTTGGCATAGGCTTTTTTACCTAGCTCGTCATTGGTTATTTTCATAATATAAAGATAATATTTTTTGTATACAGTATACAAAAAAATAGTAGTTATTAAAAAGTCTAGTTTTTCTTGCTAAAAGTTTGTGTATCAACTAAAACACATCAACTGACAAGATAGTTTTTTTTTAAAGGCAGACAATCCCTTCCATTAAAGTCATAACTTTTGAACTATTCACATGATTTTCCATATACTTTCTTCCATTTTTTAACATCACAAATAGCCACCTGGCTGAAGGCAAATAATTAAAAGAACACCAAATGCTTTTGTGGTTTCCAGATGGATCAATAGACACTTTTTATAATTTCAAAATATTACGTAAGAATGATGTGTTTTATTGATTTCAGGCCATTCCCATGAATCCCCATCCTTACAACAACCCTTCAGCTATTAGTTTTAGGTTGTATACTTTCTGTATTCTAGCGGATGGCAACCTTTACAAGAGGTTTGAGTCCTAAGCCGACCTTGTCTGTTCCCTCATTTACTCCATTTACCAAGAAGATATTATGGCCCGATGCTGTTTGTTCAAGATGGCTTATCAAAAAAACGACTCCCTTTGTAATAGAAGATCCAATAGGATTTCTTAGGAAATTCCTGTTCGGCTTCGTCGGTTTTCCGCTTCTCCCTTATAGGGAAATCTGCCCTTACCAGCAACTCTGACTTACACTTCGGTTCTTTTGTTAAAAAAAGTCAGTACATACCCTATACTCAAAATTCTACTGCGACAGTCCCGGTTCCTTTTTATGGGTCTCTAACTGTATTGTCCGTATGGAATGCCGCTGTTGGGTGCATTTTAAATGCATTGCTCGATGTTTTTGAGAAATCCTCCGCAATTTCATTCCATTCTAACTTATGTCATCATCTTATCCGTAATTTTTTTCCATTTGGGCTCTACTTTTTCCCTATCTGTGAAATTATCTTGAGAACAAGCTCTTGCCAAGCTATAAATTCAATAAAAAATGAAGAGAAAAGTCGTTAAACGTATTGTACCACAAATCATAAACCTACCGTTTAGCAGCATTGGCATCAAATAGTGTGATTGTCTTCGTGTCCTTCGGAACCGCAAGCTTTCGTGAGGACTGGGAGAGATAACCCGAGCCAAAATAGAACTCCACTTTTTGGGTCTTGCCGTTTTTAAATTCCAATAGTGCATAACTATCGAAAGGTCCAATATCCATTGTTCTTGATATCTCATTAGTAGGTTTAAAAACTTTGATTGCATCTTTATTTTGAGTGGCCAAGATAAGAGGGGTTCCATCATTTAAATGTAAAAGGGCCAACGCCTTTGCATCACCAGTGACTATAAAGCCACTATCTTTGGACTTTACTGGCATGAACCCACCTTTCCCATCACCTTTGAGCCACAACCCAGTGAAGGCATCATAATTCCCGGTAAATACCTCTGTGCCGTAATTATTGCCCACCATCAGTAGGTCGAGATTTCCATCACCATTAAAATCATGGGGCAGCATACCATTGACAGGTGCCACCTGGGCCTGCATGGGCATTGGTGTAATTTTGAATTTACCATTTCCCTGATTTTCGATATAGGAAGTGGCCATGGTGTTGGCCTCGGTGGCAAAGGGCTGATTCTGGGGTAGGCCATTCAAAAGTTGGTCATAGGTAGTGCTGCCATACGCTTGAAAACTATCGAACCTTTGTCGGAAAAGTGTACTCTGGGAGTTTAGTTCGTTCCAAAAATGTACGGGATAGAGCCGCCTCTCTTCGCTGTTCATGGATTCCCTCATATAACATCCCAAAACAGGGTCTATGCTTCCGTTGCCGTCAAAATCGCCAGCATAGATCTTTAACGGATAATCCTTGGAGGCTTTATACGGATTGTTCAATCCAAGATTCCCCACCACATAATCAGTATCGCCATCCTTATCAAAATCACTGCCGATAATGCTGTTCCACCACCCTGTATAGTTTTCCAGCCCTGTATCACTGAGTTTAACAAGTCGGTCGCCATCGTTCTTAAAAATGCTGATTTCCATGAACTCTCCAACGACAATCAGATCGATAGATTCATCATTGTCGACGTCCGTCCAAATCGCATCAGTGACCATTCCCACATTCTTGATTCCATCACTTCTCTTGTCGGTGATATTGTGAAATTTACCATTGTCATTCATCAAGAGGTAACTTTCCGGAGGCAAAGGATAGCTTCCAGGGATGGTACGACCCCCAACAAAAAGATCCAAATCCCCATCCTTGTCAACGTCCGCAGCCCTGACGCACGAACCACTAGCATTCAATTCTGGCAGTGCGGTGGCATCCAGCGAAAACCGACCGCCACCGTCATTGATGAAGAGACGGTCTTGATATGCTTCGGAACCTGGCTCTGACTCGATACTTCCGTGCACAATGTACAAATCGAGATCACCATCGTTTTCAACATCGAACAACAGCAGCCCTTGTGGTTCACCAACAATTTTTTCCCAATCTTGTTTTAACTCAGTAAATGTCCCATCTTGATTCTGAACAAAAAAGGTAATGGGCTGTTCTGAGGAACCGCCGATTATGAAATCATCCAAATGGTCCCCATTGATATCGCCCACTGCTGTTCCAGGGCCGTTTTGGGAGAATTTATGGGGCAATGTTCGTTGCAAATTAAAATCGATTTTGTCGGCTTCAACGTGCTGGTATGCAATTCCCAAATCCTTGGTGATGTCCTTAAAAAGATGATTGCTTTTCAGATTGCCCCTTTCACTTTTGATCTTGTTCACCTTCCCATACTCCAGTGCCAGGGTTTGGCCACTATTTATATCAGTCAACACTGTCTGCATACCATCGGGCCATTCCACTAAAATGGAATCCACTTTCGAGACTTTTCCTGTTCCAAAGTGTACTTCATCTTCCACTGAAGAAATGTAGCCCCTGCACAAAAAATGCTCATGAAACTGCTTTTCACCATTAGCATATTTTATGGTGATTTTTGCGCCGATGGCACTTGGGTTGCTATCTGAACCCTTTAATTTTATCCTTAAATAATTTCTGTTTTCCGTTTCTAGACGGTCGTTCGCCATATTTTCATAAATAAAGGCGGGTTCATTGATGTTGTTGACGATATAGTCAAGATCCCCGTCGTTATCGAGATCGGCATAGGCAGCTCCATTGGAGAACGATGGCCTGGAAAGCCCCCAATCTTTTGTGGCATCAGAAAAGGTGAGGTCGGTATTGTTTTCATAGGCATAGTTGGAGACTCTCACCACGGGCAACACCTGTAGCATTTGTTTAGGCGTTGCCAATTGACTGCTTTCTGCCCTAAAATCCGCAAAATCCTTGTCAGTAATGTCTTTGGGGAATCCATTGGTAATCATCAGGTCGCGGTCCCCGTCATTGTCCATGTCCACCAATAGTGGTGACCAACTCCATTCTGTTTGATGTACACCCGCTAGAAAACCAATATCACTGAAAGGAATGGTGGTAGTGGAATCCAATTGTCCATTGTTAAGGTGCAGCATATTGCGCATGTATTGGTGCTGGTAGCCAAACCGTTCATCATTGATATAGGTGGTATAGTTTTTGTCACCGATGGTCGTTTTTTGTCTAAGGTTTGTCTCGGGCAACATATCGAGCGTCACAATGTCCTGTAGTCCATCGTTGTTTACATCGGCAATTTCATTGCCCATCGAAAAATTACTTTGATGCCCTAGATACTTTTTTACTTCGTCTTTAAAGGTACCGTTGCCTTGATTGATGTAGAGAATATCGTTGGACAGATAATCATTGCTAACATAAATGTCTGTCCAGCCATCTTGATTAATGTCTGAAAAGGCAAGTCCAAGTCCATGGCCTTCTATGTTAATGCCAGCCTCATGCGAGACGTTTGTGAACGTTCCATCACCGTTGTTTCTATAGAGCCTGTCTGTGTTTTTTGCGGTGCCATCAATTATTTTGGGCCTATAAAAATTTGGGCTTTGTTTGAACAGTTTATTGGTCAGCACATAAAGATCTAAATCCCCATCATTGTCATAGTCAAAGAAACCGGAATGCGTACTGTATCCATTGTCGGCAACTCCATATTTGTGGGCTTCATTTTTAAAGCTGGGAATTCCATTTTTATCGATGCCCTGATTGATAAAGAGCATGTTTTCCCTTGCCAAGGAGTCTTCCTTCATCGATGCCGTAATATAGACATCCTTCCATCCATCGCCATTGACGTCGATGACCGAAACACCGGTTGCCCATTTGCCATGTGTCTTAATGTTTGCTGGATGGGTAGCGTCCTTGAATTTTAGGTCTCCTTCATTCAAATAGAGTTTACTGTCGGTCATATTGGCCGTAAAGAGCACATCTTGCAGATTGTCATTATTGAAATCGGCCACGGCAACACCCCCACCATTATAGATGTATTCAAAGGTGATGATATTCAAGGAGTCAGATTCCTCTATACTGTTGATAAAGTTGATGCCGGTATCTTCCGGTAGCTTCAATCTGAACAATGGTCCATTTTCATCTTTACATGACAAAAAGAACAACAACGATAATACTATAACAGCCAACCTCATTTAATTGGGATTAAAATCCGAACACCAAAATAGATAGAAGCGTTTAATAAACCTTTACAAAAGAAAAATTTCCAGGGTAAAAAAACCAAATGGTCGACATTTGCGACGACCATTTGGCACTAACTCAAACTAACTCAAGATTGATTACGCTACTGAATCAATATCCTGGATTCTGTCTTAGCAGGGGTTCACCGTTCACGGCGCTTCCATCGATAAACTGTTGTGGAATAGGAAATGTATCTGTTCTTGGAGAACTGAACATGCCCCCCTGCAAATAGGTTCTCTTTGTTTGTTCTACCGCTAAATATTCGTTCATGACCTCATCGACCACATTCCATCGCCTAAGATCAAAAAGCCTGTGTCCTTCCATGGCCAGCTCCAATCGACGTTCATATCGAACTGCCAAACGGGCGCGGGCTTGATCGGTAAAGGGATCGGCCGAGCCTGCAGCATCACTGTACAGCCCAATATTGTAATTTGCCGAGGGTTCAGCGGTAAAGCCGCCCATGGGATTGTCACGATCTACATACTCCGTTACAAGTTCATTAGCGGCCCTGGCCCTAACCTGGTCAACCAATTGCCTGGCCCTGTCCAAAGATCCGATTTCCACCTCACATTCAGCAGCCATCAACAGCACATCGGCATAACGCAGTACCTTGATGTTTTTGACATTGGGCATTTGGGACCAAGAACCGACCGCTGTGTTTGTGCCCGCCTCTGCCTGGTTATAATGCTGCTTCTTGTTTACATAAGCCCCTCCATGGGAAGGATCTCTTACCCAAGCAGTCCCTGGAAAATCTCCCCAATCCAAATAGGGAATGCCCCTACGACCTATGGTCCAGTCCAACCTTGGATCTAGGCTTACGTCACTATCTTCACTCCATATTTGTTCCCAGGGCCCTCCAAGTAAAGGGTCTGCGCCAGAGTTGGCACTGTTTGCCCTGTATAAAACTTCGATATCGGGAGCTGAGGGTGCAAATCTTGAAACGATGGCACCTTGCATATAATCTGCTGATGCCTCCCAATCCACAAAAGAGGGTAGGCCTTCATCACTGTCAAAAGCGTCAGTTTCATTGAAGGAATCCAATAAGGGCAGGCCATTGGCATCTGTTTCAAATGCATTGACCAAATTTTGGGAAGGTTGGTGGAAACCACAACAACTGCCCGGACCGTTCTGAAGCCCCTGCAAAATATCACCCCAGCGACCATTTCTACTATCCCGTTCGCCATCATTTACCGACTGCTGAAACTCCCAAAGGGACTCTGCACTGTTGTTGCCCGAGGTTCTAAAGCTATCGAAAAAATTGGGATTCAAGGAAAACTGCCCGCTTGAAATAATCTCATTGAACAAAGGGAGCGCTTCGCTATATTCTTGCTGATACATATGGGCCTTTGCCAAAAAGCCCACAGCGGCCCGGCGCACTGGTCTTCCGACCTGAGCCTGTGAATTGGGCAGGTTGTCCGCAGCAAATTGAAAGTCTGCCTCAATCTGCGGCCAGATATCGATGAAATCACCGCCCTCATCCACGTTTGAGACATTAAAATCTTCTAAAACCTCGGCGGTCTCATCCACATATGGGACATTAACGAACATCTTTTTCAGTTCAAAATAGGAAAACCCCCGCAAAAATCGAGCTTCAGCCGTAATTTGAAGCCGTTCAGACTCTGAAATATCTTCAATGTTCGACAATATTCTAAGTATGGTGTTGCATCGGAACACAGAATTATACATCCGGTTCCATTTAGTACCAATGTTACCAGCGGTAGGTGCCATAAAACCACGTTCATAATCAATCCAGGCCGCATTGTCGGTCGGTTCGGATCCCTTGTAGGCATCGTCAGAAACCACACTACCGTAAAGCCAATTGCCAACCGTACCCGAAACACTTTCCCCGTCAGCTTGGTTATAGGCTCCCAATAGCAGCAATTGAACCCCCTCTACATTTGTCAACTGGTCTTCAGATACTGAGCCCTGTGGTTTCTCTGTCAAAAAATCATCGCTGCAGGCATACACTAAAATACCTAAGAGCACTAGACTACTGTAAATAAACTTTCTTTTTTTCATGTCTTTTTTTTAAAGTGAAACATTCAATCCTAGAATTACGGATCTTGCAATGGGATATGAACCTGTGTCTACCCCAAAATTTCTGTCCGGGGATTCATCAAGTCTTCTTGAAGAGGTCAATTCAGGATCCAGACCACTATAATCTGTAATAGTAAACAAATTTTGCCCTTGCAAATAAATTCTCAATTTGGTAAGACCGATGCTTTCAAGGGTCTGTTGGGGCAAGGTGTATCCAATTTCTATGTTCCTTAAACGAAAATACGACCCATCCTCTACAAAGGCACTGGAAGCCGTGGCCCCGCTGGTATTATCGCTGAAATCTAAAATCGGCAATGTTGCATTTGGATTGTCGGGCCGCCACGTATCGGTCAACAACCGTCTTGCCCTTCCACCAGCAAAAAGACTGAACTCGGTGAACCGCCTGGTCTGATTAATCACTTCGTTGCCCTGCACTCCGTTCATAAAGGCAGAAAGATCCCAATTTTTATAGCCCAGGCTCAGGTTGAGACCGTATGTGAAATCAGGGTGGGGACTACCAATAAAGGTACGATCTTCATCATTGACAATACCGTCATTGTTCACGTCTCTAAATCGATATGTTCCAGGCGCATTGTAGCTTGGGTTTTCTGCAAACTCTGGATGTGCGTCCACCTCGGCCTGGTTCTGGAAGATACCATCCACAATGTAGCCGAAGAACGATGAAATGGGCTGCCCGACCTCGGTACGGGTGTAGACCACACTACGCTCTGCATCACCGCCAAAAAAGTCATCTTCTCCGCCCCTAAGCCTAATGACCTCATTTTTATACCTTGAGAGGTTGGCGGTTATTCCATAGGTGAAATCACCTCCCCAAAAAGAATCATTGAAACTCAACTGGATATCAAAACCTGTATTACGCATGTCACCAATATTGACAAAGGGCGCCCTCAACAGGCTGCCCGAGTCAAGTACAGGAGGTAAAGCCCTATCGAACAGCATATCCTCGGTGTCACGTTGGTACCATTCAAAAGAACCGCTCAACTTATTTTGAAAAAGTCCAAAAGCTACCCCAACATTGGTCGTCTTCGTGGTCTCCCACGTAGTTTCGGTATTTCCTATACGATCGGGCCTAAACCCCAATTGTACCGAATTGTTGGTGCCATTGATATCAAATCCGCTGAATCGAGCACTGCTTTCAAAACTAGTGAACTGATTTGAAAAAGGAACCTTATCGTTGCCCAATTCTCCATAGCCGCCAAAAAGCTTCAAAAAATTCAATGCGCCAATATCCCCAAAAAAGTTTTCTTCGGAAATAATCCACCCACCGCTCACGGAACCGAAATTACCCACTCTGGCTCCTGGTGCGAACAAAGATGATTCGTCACGACGGTAGGTACCCTCGAGCAGGTACCTGTCTTTAAAGCCGTAGCTTACCTGGCCAAAGATCGAAAATCGATTTGTAAATGCCCGAGTGCTACTGTTCTCCAAAATATTTGCAGCATTGCCCAAGACTAAAAAATCACGGTCTTCAAATTGAAAGCCCGCTGCAACAGCGGTTACATTGTCGCTTTCTTGCCTGTTGCCCTCCATAAAAATCGTGGCCTTTACATCATGGTCCCCAAAGCTGTTTTCATACTTGATGGAATTGGTCCAAATCCATTCACTGAAATCATCCCTACGTTCTTCCAAAGTGTTTTCACTGTCTTGCTGCTCAACATTTTCTGGTCGTCTTGGTGAGAATATGGATTGTCTGCTATACCCAAGGTTAAATCCGAAATTGGATCGGAAGGTAATGTTCTTCATAAAATCTATCTCACCGAAGAAACTGCCAATAATGCTTGTATTCCTTGGGCCGTTGTTCTTGTCCCGCTCTAAAATTGCGACCGGAGTATCAAAGTTACCGATACCGCCCCCTAAAGTCCCCGCAAAATTGCCTGCAAGATCACGTACAGGTATTATGGGATGAGATCTGAACGCCCCAGCAATGGCATTGGCTTCATCCTGGTCTTCAAAATCACCTCTCACCCTTTGGAAGGCCAACTGCAATGTCTGGCCCAAACGAATGTTATCACCAATATCAAACTGGGTGTTCGCCCTTGCCGTATAGCGTTCAAAACCGGTCTGCCTCACAATACCCTCTTGCTTAAAATAGTTGCCGGAAAGTAGATATATCCCTGACTTTCCCCCACCACTGGCGGTAAGCTGGTAATTTTCTATTCGGGCCTCTTGTAATATCTCATCGTACCAATCCGTTCCTTGGCTATTTGCCCGGGTCACCCTATTTGTTTCTGGGTCATAATCAGCCAAAGTAGTATTGGGCTGCCCTTCGAAAGCACCCGCGGGCAAGATAAAGTCAGGCACTACAGGATTGGCCCCGTTTCCATATTGTGGATGTTCCGGGAATCCGTTGCCTGGGTTTACCTGACCAGCATTGTTCAATTGCTGCCAAAGAATCTCACCCCATTCTTGGGAATTGGCCAAATCAAAGGTTTGGTCGGCAAATTGTACCCCATTGTAGATATTTAAACTGAGTTCGGTTTTTTCACGAGATCCCTTTTTTGTGGTGATGACCACCACCCCGTTCGCTCCCTCTATACCATAGATGGCTGCAGAAGAAGCATCCCTTAATACTTGAATGCTTTCGATATCATTGGGGTTGATGTTGTTCAGATTCCCACGCACCTTGATACCATCCACGATAAACAATGGGTCATTATTATTAATGGTTCCGAAACCCCGCACCCTGACGGAGACCCCCCCGCCCGGTGTATTCTCATTGAGTACCTGCACTCCTGCGGCCTGGCCCTGAAGCTGTTGGGCTACACTTGCCGCATTGACCTGTTGCAGCTCTTCGGTATCCACCGAGACGATGGAGCCTGTTACATTTCGTTTCAATTGGGTGGTATAGCCGGTAATGACAACTTCATCCAAACTGGTCACATCGGGTTGTAACTGAACATTGAAACCTACTGAACCATCTGTTGGTATTTCCAAAGCTGAAAATCCAATATAGGAAAAAACCAGCGTATTGACTCCTTGTGGGGCCATAATACTATAGTTACCATCAAAGTCGGTAGTTACGCCCACTGTTGTCCCCTTCGCAATTACCGAAACCCCAGGAAGTGGCATTCCCTGGTCATCAGTGACCGTTCCTGAAACCGTTTGCTGCGCCGCAAGTTGTGTGGCGAACAGCAATGCAATCCATAAAAAAGCACTCTTGCTTATGCTCCACCTTTTTTTTTGGCTGGATCTAAGACTCTTAAATCTTGTCTGCATAATTTGAAATTTAGTTAGTTATGATTTATGCCTCATACGATATCACTTATTTTATCCTTTATCCGCCTTTCCCTTACTACAAAGAATTAGTTTGCAAATATTTTTGCATTTAGTATTTATTGGTGGTTTGAGGTTTAATTTTTCGTATACCGTATACAAAATAATGAGGTAAATATAAGAAATTTTGAATACCGTATACAAAAAAATATAGATTTAACAATAATGGACAGTCATTGTAAGTCCTTTCCTCAAAAAATTAACAGCTTACCGGAATGCGGATTGCTTGGGGGAAAGTCCTCAAAAACAAAAAAGTTTATCTTACTATACTTCCAAGGTGGGGCGGGCAGTACTTCCTTGTTATGGGGATTGTGGCGTTTTGAGGATTATCAGATTAGGCATGCCAAACACTGCCTATCATCACATTCTTAATCTCAATTCGATTGTTTTTGCAAAAATGATAATATCATAAGTACTACCGGCTTCCATTTTAGACAATACATCTTCCAATTACCTCGAGTCCACTATTGTTCTGTATTCTGTTCCATTAAACTGAAGTTGGACTTTCCCATCATGTATCTCCCAACCCCTAGTTGGTATATGCACATCATGTTTCAAAACCATATGGTCCAAGAAATTTTTGCAACCTCCAGGTTCCATAAGTTGTTAATGCTATCAATAAAAACAAAAAGAAAAGTTTTTCCATATCCGTGACAATTTCAGGTAGATCTGTATCCAAGAATGCTTCAAACCCATATTATAGATCCTACTATCACCTTCTTGAAAAGATATAACACTATTTTTTGATAATTTTTGTATACGGTATACTAAATTTAGTAAATTGTTTTGATATGGTCAAACTTAAGGGAGTATGTATTGGAGCTGGATATTTTAGTCAATTTCATTTTGATGCATGGAATCGCATAAAGGAGGTTGAAATTATTGGAATTTGTGACCTAGACAAGCAACGGGCCGAGAGAGCTTCTCAACAATTTCATTTGGGAAAGGTCTATTCGAGCGCGGAAAAAATGTTTGCTGAACTGCGTCCTGATTTTGTGGATATTATCACACCTCCTGACAATCATTTACCGCTGGTAAGTCTATCAATCGAATATGGAGTCCATATTATTTGCCAAAAACCCTTGGCTATTTCTTTCACCGAAGCCCTGGAAATGGCATGCTTGGTCAACCATTCTGGGTTAAGACTAATGGTACATGAGAATTGGAGGTTTCAACCATGGTATCAAGAAATCAAAAAAATATTAGGTTCCGGAAAATTGGGAAATACCCTTCATACGATAAATTTTAGAATGCGTACAGGGGATGGATGGCGACAGGATGCGTATAGATGTCGCCAACCTTATTTTAGGGAAATGAAGCGGTTTTTGGTGTATGAGACAGGTATTCATTTTATTGACACCTTCCGCTTTTTGGCCGGGGAAGTGACCAAAGTCTATTCTGTATTAAAAAGATTGAACCCAAAGATCAAAGGTGAGGATTTTGCATGGGTACAATTTCATTTTGCCAAAGGTGGAATAGGGTTTTTAGATGCCAATCGTTATAACGAAGGAAATGCGATGAATCCAAGATTAACGTTTGGGGAACTTTTATTGGAAACCAGTAAAGGCAACATTAGACTCTACAATAATGGAGCTCTAACACTTCAGTGCTTGGGGGAAAAAGAAGAAAAATACCGATATGCCTTTTCAGATAGAGGCTTTATGGGCGATTGTGTTTACGCTACTCAAAAACATTTTAGCGATGCGCTGGTATCAGGTGCAAATTTCAAAACAGATATCAATGCATATCTACATAATTTATGTGTTCTAGAAGCCATTTACAATTCCGTTGAAGAAAAATCGCCAGTAGTAGTGGACTATAGTGCACTTCATAAAATAAAGGTGTTTCAAAAAACAGCAAACAAGTAGAAAAGTGACAAATTAAAAAATAGATTCATTAATGGCAACACACCCTTTATTTTTCAAAACCAAGAGAAATTCCACATTTTATTTGAGTATGTACTTCTTAGGACTAGACATTGGCAGCTCTACGATAAAGGTTGCTCCGGTTGAAATGGCCTCCGGCGTCGTCTATGCCGTATCGGCTTCTTTGCAAACCAAAGAGCTGCTCCAAATCAACGATTTCGCATATGTGAACCATCCATCTTCCCTGCCCAGTATTGGAAAATTATTGAATATTAATAGTCCGGGCATCTTCCTTCACCGGCTAAGGGGAATCATTGCTGAAATCTCTGATGAGAAAATGCATAAAATGACAAGTCAAGCTCCAGTAGGAAGTGAGGGAATATCAATTTTTCCCTTTGGCAATGGCGCTGAACCAATTCTGGAAAATGGGGATATTGATTTTCAGGTACAGGGTGTTAAATACAACACCCATAGAGGGGCATCACACAATATGCTTTTACAGGATGAAAAATAAGACTCCCATAAACTCCATTTATCACGAATATCTTCGCCAAGTCCTACAGGAAGAAAATGACACTTCTTCTCTCTTTATTGCTACAAAGGAACACTTTTCAAAATCGACAGGTATTGCATATCCCTATCGAAGTAATTTTTACACCTTTGGAGTACTCCATAACGGAAGCTGCGAACTTCAAGTGGGAATCAGTGAGTACAAATTAAAGAAAAACTCCCTAACGCTTATCGGTCCTGGAATCGTTCGCAGCTGGACTGTAAATAACCGGAATGCAGAAAATACTACGGTATTTTTCAAACCATCAGTGTTGGGCAAACCTTTTTTTGATGGTTTTTTGGGTCGCTATGATTTTTTCAAAATAGGGGCGAATCATGTCATTACTTTATCTGAAGAACACTATGAGACGCTCTGTAAAATGCTGGAAATCCTTCAGGAAAACCAACCAGAAAAGAAGCTTTCATCGGCCCTATTGTATGCAACATTGGAATTTATTGATTCAATTTATAACCGACAAAAGGTAGCACTTTCCTTACCAAGGAATGAAGACATTGTTCGCAATTTTACGGCACTTTTAAACGAACACTATCGCACTGAAAAACAGGTCAGCTTCTATGCGCAAAAAATGGCCTTGACCCCGAAGCATCTATCCAAAGTGTTAAGTGCGGCCCTTGGCAAAACCGCGAAACAAGCCATTGATGACCTGCTTATTTTTGAAAGTCAAAGCCTCTTAAAACAAACTTCCTTGGACATCGAAGAGATTATGTACTGGCTTGGTTATGACGACACTTCTTATTTTTCTAAACTATTCAAAAATAATGTGGGGAAAAAACCATCGGAGTATCGGTCAACTCCATAACTGGAAAAAACTACCACTTTTAGCGAGTTTTTCATCAATAATTATACGGTACTTCTCGGAATCTTTGTTTTATAAACATGAATTCAAAAATAAGTAGTCATAAAACTGTTAATCTAAAAGTAAACCAGCAAACTCCCAAACCTTTTGAAAAATATCTTTCTTATTTTGAGGCCATGGCCTCAAAGGATTTGGAAAACTACGGTAGTTTTTTAACCGAGGATGCTGAGATGTGTGGTTTAACAACAATTTGTGTGGCAAAGGAGAACTGCCGTTTTAAAGGATCTAGACGATTATTGGAAAAGATTTGCGACCATCGGCACGATTTAACCAATATTTATGGAACGGTTGAGAACTATGCCCTTGAAGCCCTCAATCATTACCAAAGGCATGATGGTAAAAACGTAACTGTTCGTCCGCGCTGTTGCGCTTATGGATGTGAACAGTGCCAGAAAGGTAAAATCGATCAGACTCTATTATGGATTATTACAAAAGTATTTAACTACGAAACGGCGACACCTGTAATCAGATACATCTGGTGATTTTAGATGGGTTTTAAACCTCTGGGACATAAATTGGTAAGCATCGATAGGCAATCAAACCCTTTTTGTGGGCCAGGACTAGCATATCTAAAAAGTCGAAGGTGTTATTTGACACACTCATTCCAAGGCGAATGCTACAATTTGATTCCCTTTTTCCGTACCCAACTTTTCCCCGCCACAAGCGATAGCGATAAATTGTCTTCCATCAATCTCATAAGTTGCCGGAGTAGCAAAAGCAGCGGCTGGCAGCTTGTATTCCCACAGTACTTTTCCGGTATTTTTATCAAAGGCCCTGAAGTAACCATCTCTTGTGGCTCCAATAAACAATAACCCATTTGCTGTATTTACAGCACCTCCATAATTCTCTGTGCCCGTTCCCCGAATCCCCTTCTCCAATAACTCCGGGGTTTCCCCAAAGGGTACAGACCATATATACTCTCCTGTGTTAAGGTCAATGGCGTGCAAGGTCCCCCATGGTGGCCTTATGGCTGGAAGCCCGTTATTGTCCAAAAATTTATTGTATCCGTTATGTCGATAGGGGTAGAAACTACTGTATACGGGAAGAACATCAGAGCTAGCCTCAATTTTATCCTGTTCTTGAAATATAAAGTTTAGCAACGCCTCTTTTTCTTTGGATGAGAGTTCAGGAAAACCGGTCATCATTCCTTTTCCTTGAGCAATTATCGCGCTAGCCTCCTCCCAGGTTTTTCGGTACTTCAAGTTAACCAGGGACGGAAAACCACTGGCAGCAGTACCGTTGCGGTCCTTTTGATGACAGACCATACAATACCTTTGGTACACCTGCTCCCCCAACGGCATGCCTTTTTTGATTGTGTCGTTCTTGCTCATTTGAAGTATCCAGGGCATTTCATTGGCATTAACATATAGGATACCATCCTCAGGATCTGCTGATGCCCCACCCCATTCCGCTGCTCCATCGTACCCTGGAAATAATAAAACCGGCTCTAAACTTGGCGGAGCGTATATGCGCTTGTCTGCTTTTACCAGCATTGCTTTCAATTCTTCCTTGTTTTCGGCATAGGGACTCACATCATCGGGACCTAAGTCCTTCGATGAACGAGCGAAAGGTTTTGGCTTGACCGGAAATGGCTGTGTGCCCCATGCTTCTTCTCCTTTCAGGGTTGAACTGGGCACAGGCACCTCTTCTATATCGAACAAAGGCTTTCCGGTACGTCTGTCAAAAACATAAACATAGCCTTGTTTGGTAACTTGGGCCACTGCAGGAATCTTATTGCCGTTGCGTGTTATAGTGAGCAAATTAGGGGGGGCAGGTGCATCCCTATCCCAAAGATCATGATGGGTAAACTGAAAATGCCATAATAATTCACCTGTAGTCGCATCCAGTGCCAATAGGGAGTTGGCAAATAAATTGCTGCCTTTTCGAAAACCACCGTAAAAATCTGGGGAAGCCGACCCTGTGGGAATATACACTACGCCCGTTTCTTCATCCAAAGCCATGCCTGCCCAATTGTTCGCCGCACCGACAGTCTCGTTCTTATAAGCCTCTTTATTTTCCCAGGTGTCATATCCGGGTTCATTGGGATAAGGAATAGTATGGAACACCCATTGCACCTCACCGGTCATCACATTGAACGCCATTATATCCCCAGGTGCCGCCCCTATATCCTCAGATAACCGTAGTGGCATTATTATCAGGTCGTCAAAAATTGTTCCGGGCGTATTTGAGATGACGAACTTATCTTTTGCGCTTTCGGGCATTCCAGAACGCAAATCTATTTTACCTTGATGGCCAAAGGAGGGAATCGGTTTTCCCGTAAGTGCGTTCAAGGCCCAAAGGTCTGGGCCTATGGTATATAAGATACGTTTATCATCTCCCTTTGACCAATACGATACCCCCCTACTGGTCGCCGTCCAGATTTTAGTGGAATCCCCAAAATTCCATAGCTCTTTTCCTGTGGCCCCATGCAATGCAACTGCCCTTAAGGCCGAGGTCACCCCGTACAAAATGGTATCCACCACTATGGGGTTCATCTGCATCTGTCCACTATCTGCAGCTTCATAACTCCACGCTAATTTTAAATCTTTTACATTCTCAGGAGCGATTTGGGATAAGGTCGTAAAGTGGCTTCTATCTGAGCTGCCAAGATATTTCGACCATGTTTTATAAGCTTCATCAGTATACTTTTCTTTTGGTTCTTTTTGACAAGCGGTCAAAAAAAGTATAACACCTATAGCTCCCAGAATTTTTCCCATAGCACAATACTACACATAATTTGAGATGTTAAGGTCCATTTGCGACCTGATACATAAAGGAATGTACCTTATGTAGTGTCTTTGTAATGCTCCTATATTACTTTTATCATATACATTTAAAACTTCAAAGTTCCTTTTGAGCCCATTTAAAAAGTGTTGCTTCACCTAAATCAAAGTATGTGTAAAATGAAAAAACCACATGTGTTTATTGTACTGTTCCTATTTTTTTTACAATTGGTCTTCCCACAAAAGTCCACCAATAAAAGAGCGGAATGGTTTGTCAAAGACCGTTTCGGAATGTTCATACATTGGGGGATTTACAGTGGTGCCGAAGGAATCTGGAAAGGAGAAAGGCTTCGGAATGCAAATAACTATGCAGAGTGGATCCAATACAGAAACAGCATTGCCAAAGAAGAATACCTCACACTTCTAAAGCGTTTTAATTGGGATAAAATTGATGTGGAATCATGGGTCAAACTGGCCAAAGCTTCTGGTATGAGGTACATCACTGTTACAGCAAAACACCACGATGGTTTTGCAATGTGGAACAGTGATGTGGGCGATTACGATCTTGGGAATTTTATAGAGCGGGATATCATCAAAGAACTATCGGAATCTTGTAAAAAACATGATATAAAACTGGGGTTTTATTACTCCCACTGGGTAGATTGGGAACATGAACATGGGTGGGACCACGCAAAGGAATTAACTGGGATAAGTCCTAAAGCTTACGATACGTACTGGCAAGAGAAAGTCATTCCCCAGGTAACGGAGCTGCTGACAAACTACGGCGACATAGCAATGATGTGGTTCGATATGTGGATACATCATTCCAAAAGCTGCGTCACTGGGGAACAGCTACTACAGTTAAAATCATTGATTCGTGAGCTGCAACCGAATTGTTTGATAAATTCAAGACTTGGATTGTCCGTCGAAGAAGATGGGGACATTGATTTTCAAACTTTGGGGGACAATGAACTAGGACTTGAAAAAAAAGATTTTCCATGGCAGTCCCCAGGTACGGTGGCACATTCGTGGGGATACAATGCATTTGAGACCAATTACAAATCCACTTCATTTTTATTGCAGGCCTTAATAGGTAATGTAAGCCTAAATGGCAACTATCTGCTCAACATTGGTCCCAATGCCCATGGCGAGGTCCCCCATGAAATCAATAGCAGATTATTGGAAATGGGAAGATGGTTGGAAATGTATGGAGAATCTATCTATGACACCGAAGCAGTGGATTTAAGAAAAGACTCGCACCAATGGGGAAGAATTACCCAGAACCGTAAAAAGAATACGATATACCTACATATTTTTAACTGGCCGCTAAGTAGGGCTCTTAATTTTACTGGGGTAACAAACAAGCCATCAAAAATATATGTTCTTGGAAAGAATGGAGGGAAAACCTTACCCTTCGAACATATGGGAGCCTTCACCAAAATTAGACTTCCCGAACAGCCTCCAGACCCTTATGTTTCTGTAATTGCTATTGAATATAAGGACAGGCCCAACTTTAGAAAAGGACTTGTTGCCCAAAATAATCGAGGAGGATATTCCTTAAATCCCCTTAATCAAATCGAGCAGACTGAATTAAAAGGTTTCCAAGGCCAAAGTAAGGAAGGTACGGTGCCAAAACATATGAATATATCAGGGAATAGTTCCTTCAAATGGCATATCTATATAGAAGAAGAAGCCCAAAAACGATTGGATCTTTCATATTTTAGTGATTCAGAAAAAAACCAAAGTAAAATTACCGTCCGTGTTGACGGGAAACAACTGCTGTCCTACCCAAGGTATACCGGATTTACAGTTGGGGAGCCAAATAAGGATTGGAAAATTCCCAAATTTAAATCACATACTCTGGGAACCGCTCAATTTACAAAAGGATACCATGAAGTAGAACTCTCATTTGAAATGGAAGAAAACCATAAAACCAAGTTTCAATGGCTTTGGATCGAATAAATCTTGACATTTGCCAAAGATTGATATACAAGATTTTCACAACAAGGCCCATAATCCTCCCTGAACGGTTTTCATGCCCCGACTTTAATGAGCCTCTATAGGGATACTAAAAATTTCATTTATAGGTGTATTGAAAATCATTCAGGTCCACATAGACTATACCTATCTGGTGCAGCGGTAATTCACATTTTGTTTGTTGATGATAATCATATTGTTGTAACGCAGAAATACCATAACAATGACACAGCTAAAAATATTCATATATGGACAGTGGCAAGCTTGAAAAACAATAGATTACAGGGCTCCCTGAAATACCTTTATTTTAAAATAGTGGTTATAACCATTTCTCCAATACAGACCGGTTTAAAGAGATGTATGCAAGATTCCCTTAAATTTTACCGAGTAGCATTTTGACACCAATGTCGCCGGATTCCTGGTACCACAAGAACCTGAATGCCCCCTTTATACTTATATAAATTTATTAGTTAATCATTTCCGCACTATGTATTCATCCATTTGATTTTTAGATATGGACAAAACTATACGTACTGTGATTATTCATTTCTCAAGAAGGAACAGGGCAGTAACCCCTATCTTCCGCAAAATCTGATTGAAGAAAATTTGCTGCACTCACATCATTTGGTAATTTTAATTTCTTTTTCAACCGAAACATGGAAACATTGATGGAATTATGGTTTACATGAAGTATTCTGGCGATTTCTTTGTTTGAAAGATTCATTCGTGTAAAAGTGCATAATTTCAATTCGTATTGCGTTAGATCATACTTGCTCTTCAAATGCTGCAGGAATACTGGATTCACTTTTTCAAAGAGAAAGAAAAAATCTTCCCATAATTTGTCCAACTTTAACTGTGCTTCGATTGCCCGTTTGGTCTTCCCTATTTCATCGCTTAATGCAGCCACTTCCGCTTCTTTTTGGATTCTGCCCAGTAGCACTTTGGCTTTGGACAATAGGTCATTTTGCAATGCTAGATTGGCGGTGGTTGAAACTAATTTTCTAGAAATATCCGAATACTCTCTTTTTTTCTTGGAATATTTATCCAAAAGTAATCCATTGATATGCTTTTCCTTTTCAAGCTTTTTTTGGCATTTTTTGTATAAAGTATATCCCATCACCAACAATGAAAGATAAACGCCGGCGAATAACACCCACATTGGCGAGAAAGATGCTTTTACAAGTGATGCCCTATTTTCTTTTCCGGTTTTACCCATAACAAAAAAAGAGCGGTGCAGCCTCTTTTTCACCAATACGTCAATAGCATAATCTGGATTGCAAAAATTCTTGACTGTCTCAATAGTCCGAAAAATTCTATTACAGTTGCCAAAGTATGAAACGTATTGTTTTTCTGGCCATACAGCCTTTGGAAATAGACAAAAAAAGACAAGAAGCATTAAAAAATGTAGGGCATACTTCAACTGACAAATGATTTTATAGGGTTTTGTCCACTGCCACTGCCAGGCGTTTGAAAAATTCATTGTACACAATGTGTTTCCCTTCGGGCGGGTTGCCGTCTTCGCCCCTTCGAACAAAGACCATGTCCCATTCCGGGATCACAAAGCACATATTGTTGTGAAGCCCACTGGCATAATACAGTGATTTTGGGGAATCGGGCATAAAATATTTTCCAGAGGGGGTCATCCCGTTTATCCAAAAATTATAACCGTAAGAACCCCTACCGTCTAAATGGTTCCTGTCGGTATCAGCCACTTTTTTGGCAAACACCTGGTTCTGGGTGGCCTTATTGACCCATTCTTTGGAGAGCAACTGTTTTCCGTCCCAATTGCCCTTGTTCAAATAGAGATGCCCAAATCGGGCCAGTCGCTCTGCATCGATGGTGACCCCTGTACACCCGTTGTTCAAGGGAAGTCCGTTGTACTCCTCGTCACCCCACCATTCAAAATCACGAAAACCGATTTCATTCCCGATACCCTCCATAAAAATGGACTTCAAGGTTTTGCCTGATTTTATGGATAAAAGGCGCCCGTACATCATCATCGCCTCGTCCCAATAGGCATATTCCTCACCTGGGACAAACAAAGGGGTGTCAATCGCAAAGGGGGTCCAAGACCAATCTTTACTGGGTTCGTTCCACCGGCTATCGCCTTTGGCACTGTAGCCAGAGGTCATACTGGCAAAATGCTTCAATTGCAATTTGGGGTAGTATTCGGCCAAATTGGGGTCAATCTCTTTGGCATACGTTTCCTCAGAGACCGTTCCCTGATCCACCAACAAGCCCAAAACCGTGCTGGTGAACGACTTGCTACAGGAATAGATATTGTGCACCTTTGAAATGCTGTCCCCTTTGCGAATAAGGTATCCTTTGCGCACTATGAATACTTCTTCGAGCCCGTCTTCACCGGATTTGGAGGCCAAATAGGCCAAGGCTTCCTCCAATTTTTCAGAATCGACCCCAAGTTCTTCGGGCGTTTTTTCTTCCCAGTCCCCATCTGGAAAGACTATGGGCAACTCTTCTTGGTTTTGGGCACAAGAAAATAATGCACAAACCGATAAAAGTAAAAATGGTAGTTTTTTCATCACCGTCTGTTTTGAAATACGTATTAATTGTCGAAACTCGATATGGTCTTGCAAGCTATGGATCATTCCCATCCAAAATTGTCCAGCCACATTTCGATATTCTTTTTATCCGGTCTGTAATTTAAGCTCAATCGCAATTCGTATACCGTAGGGAGTACGGGATTGTCCCCTTTTAACCTTTCAAGGTTTAAATCCTTTATGGGTATGCTGACGTCATGCCAAGCCCCTTTCTTAAAATCTGAATAGACATTTCTGTCAATCAACATGTCATCCCAGTTTTCGGTGACCACCCATAGGCTGGCCCCGTCAAAATCATCACTTTCTTCAGTGACGTAATACGAAAAATTTAGTTTCTCCACTTTGGTGAAATCCACCGGATGGCCCGTAAGTTCATGCAACTTGGGCAAAAAGGCTATGAATTTGTTCTGTGGCTTTCCCTTGAGGCGCACTGCCATTGTTGCATTTCCTCCCAAACCTTGGCTCAAGGCCTGATAAGACGATTCAAATGATCGGTATGCTGTATAGGTTTGCAACGTTTTCTCATCGTCAAAATCAATGGTGAAGGGTATGTTTGGTTGTACATTGGGTTCAGCTACCAGGGGTTCTATATAATCCAAATCTGGTTTTTGATCTCCCAAACTGATGTTGTTCACATAAATCACCGAACTATCGGCCTGGTGCGCGTTATAGGGATTGAGAGTGAAAATTGAGGTTTTTGAAAGCGGATTGCCGTCACCGCCCCAACTCTTATAATGGGGCACCAAATCTTGCATATCGACAGCCACGTTCAGCCATTGGTCGTAATGGCCATAAAAGTTATTGGCAATTTCACCACAGCCGCCCCCATTGCCATCATTGTCCTTGAAATTAAATTTAAGGGCCCCTATTCTACTTTCTTTGGGAACCAGTATTTTCATGGAAACATAACGTGATTTGGTGAAATCGATGGTATGGCCAAAGAGTTTTTCAAAATCGATTTGGGCATCTGAAAACTCATTGTCTGTTTTGATCTCTAGAGCGGGCAGGCCCTGAATTTCCTTTATGGCAATTTTGTTCTTATGCTCATAGAGTATGCTATCGTTCAGTAGCTTTTGGGTCGCTTCATCATCTGCAAATTGGATAACAAAGGAGGTTCGGTCTTCACTGTGATACACAGATTCGGCCCCCTCTGGTTTGTCCACTTTCTCCTTACAGCAGACCATGGTAAAGGAAAGCAACAATAGTAAGAAAATTTTGTTCATACCATTATTTTATGTCAGTCAAAAATTTTGATTTGCTAAAGGTATAAAAAAAACTTAAATTGTATACTGTATACAAAACATGTGTTTATGGAAATACCATTTTCAGCCTTGATTCTTTCAACCCAAAGGTTGTTATCGCTCATACGCGCAGCTTTGGGGATGGTTTTTTTTATGGCCGGGGCAGAAAAATTGATTTTAGGTATTGACAAATGGAATGCACTGGGAGAGCAACTTGACCTAGACTTAGTCATGTCTGGGCAGCTTCACGTACTATTGGGAGCTTATATTTCTTTCGCAGAGTTTTTTGGTGGTATATTCCTTATACTAGGTCTTTTTACCCGAACCGCTTGCTCCTTTTTAATGATAACTTTAGTGGTAGCGTCAATTGGCCTTGTCAATGAAAACCAATCCTTGATTTATAACTTTTTCTTTATGATATTACTGATACTCTTTTCTTTGCCTAGTAAGAGCGCAAATAGACCATGATAAAATCTCTACGGCCCATTGCACTGAAAGGTTTGACAGCTTCTATTTTACTGTGCATTGTGCCCTTTTTTATGGCTGTGTAAAAAACTTTAAACCATCTATTTGATTTTTCATCCAGAACTGTTGACAATCCACATTATTGGAAAAGGGCCTAAAAAGAATCACAAACCCTACGTGTCGACTCTTAGGCCCCATGCCTCTCGAAAGCTGTCAATGTGCTGATTTTAACAGCTTATTTTGCACCAGCCACTACTTTGGAGTTTCCTTCCTTTCCATTTCTCCACAAGATAAATCCGACCGAGAACAAAAGCATGGCCAACCCGGCGAACATAAAAGCGGTAACCAGCGAATATGTGTTCATGATAGGCTGTACGGCCAAGGGCGATAAAAACTGGCCCAAAAACATGGCACTCGTAATGCCGCTCACCAGTCTGCCCCTTAAATGCAACGGTGCCAGTTCCATAATATGTAGATTGGCATTGGGCAGGAACAGACCTGCCCCGATACCAGAAATCAACAATGCGACAACGACCGAAGCATATGCGGTACTCTGCCATACCACCAGAAAGCCCACGCCCATGAAAAGAAATACCAAGGCATATATCAGGTTAAAAGACAATTTCGTTTTCAGTCGCTTATAAAAAAGGGAGGTAAAAGCGCTGGAAAAGGTCATGACAGAAATGGCCACACCCGCCAAGGTATTGTTCACCCCTATAGTCTCATTGAGAAAAAAAGGTATCTGTACGGGCACCATATAGAACATGACCATATTGGCCACAATGGCCAGAAAAACGATTCCGATGGTCATCTTGGGAAAGTTTGCTTCTTTCTTTTCCAAATTCTGATTTGCCGAAACCGGTTCCACCACGATTTCTTTAGGTTCTTGAATGTACTTCATAACAAGCGGCAAAAGAAGCAATGCAAACAGGTATATGGCAAAGGGCCACCGCCAATCAATATCGGCCAAAAAGCCGCCACCGCTTATAAAAATGGCCCCCCCAAGCCCCATAAATGCGGCCTGGTACCCCATAAAACTGGAACGTTCCTCTCCTTCAAAATAATCACCGATCAAGGTTACGGCAACCGTCATCACACCGGCAACGGAGACACCCAACAGCGCCCTACCAATAAGTATGGATAATAGCGAATCGAGATACAATCCCGATGACCCGGCGATTCCGTATAAAACCAGGCTGAACAGCAAGAGGGGTTTTCGACCGTACCTGTCCGTTATGATACCGGCGAGGGGTGCACAGATGGCGATAAACAATGCGGGTATGGTCAAGACCAGTCTGCTCAACATTTCTGCATTGGGGTCGGTGGAAAAGACATCCCGTATCTGGG
Organism: Allomuricauda sp.; assembly: GCA_028284725.1. Lineage (GTDB taxonomy): Bacteria > Bacteroidota > Bacteroidia > Flavobacteriales > Flavobacteriaceae > Flagellimonas. The sequence continues at coordinate 23,663 of JANQRD010000203.1, forward strand.
GTAGGGAGGGTGAGATAGTAGCCCCTGACATGACGGTCAAAGTGCTGACCAACAGTAATGTTATTTTTGTGAAATCGGTGCGGGTCATTGCCATAGTATCGGTGTCTGATGTTCAACGTAACATAGGACGGATTCTTTATACTAATTCCGTTGCGGAAGGTTTCCCTCAGCAAAGACATTCATAAAGGTCGGGCTCACATCACCAATGTATTCTGCGTACCTATAGATCTTTCCCTCCTCATTAAAGGAGAAGCTGAATACTATTTTATTGACATATTTGACCGTTTCGCTGAAATCGACCTTATCCTCAAACTCATACACCACGGTATCATCATTGGTGGTAATGTTCAAAAGTTCGGTGATAATGATTTGGTTTCCTTGCATAAACTGGTTCATGCCTTCATACAATTGTATTAGGTTTGCCTTACCCTGTATATCGCCCCTAAAACTGCCTGCTGGAAATTGGTAAACGGCATTATCATCCAACATGTCGGTAAAGGGCTTGTAATCTCCTGTTACCCATCCATTGGACAGCTTTGCAAAGGCTTCCTGTCCATAGGCACGAACTTTGGGGTCACTCGTATTGAACCGCCCCGTAACCTCTAGAATCTTGGCCGTATCAAAATAATAGGGCCACATCTCGGTGATTTTGCCTTCCTTGAGTGTAAATACCTCCATAATGGGCATTTCTATTTTTTGGGAGGTCTCTCGTGAAACGGCCTTCAATAACATATGGACAATAACGGTTCCTGGCTCGGTCTCCCACATTTTGATGTCGGCCGCTTCGGGATTTTCAAACAACCCGTAAAAGGTTGTGAAAAAATCTTTCCATTGGTCAATACCTATGTAAGTGGATTCAAAAGGCAAGTATTCCGCTTCGTGAAGTATGGCTTCTGCACTGAGCAGTGTACCAACCTTATCCCAGTTTCCTTCGTTTACAGCCGCATAGTATTCGGTTACGATTTCTATATTTTTCGATACATCGTTTTCAGGATTTATGTCTTTTGCTGTATCGGCAAAGCCCATTTGCAAAATGAGCCCTAAAATCAACAAGACTATACTTCTTTTTTTCTCCATTTTATTAGTTTTAAAACTTGTAGGATAAGGCGATGTTCACGAAATCTGCGATTTCTGCTGGTGATGGGTTATTCTCAAAAGCATCTCCTTGAAACAAATGCGAATAGATGGCCAATAGGTAAATATTTCTATTGAGCTGCCAGTATGTTTCGATATCTATTTGGCTTCCCAAGAACCTATCATCGCCATTCAACAATGGATTGATTGGTACGCTACTGGGTAGATAGATACCATCTTCTACACTTTCTCGCCAATAAGCAGTCCAATCGATTACCAGATAGTTGGTTTTTGAAAAATTAAGTCTCAACTCGGGATGAATATCATAGAAATTTGTGGGGAAGAGTGGCGCAGCACCCCTAAAATAACCTTGGTTCGGAAAAAAAGCGTTCGTCGTGTTCAGGTCAAGGTCATCCCTATCATTGTCACCTTGAATATATTCTGCCTTTACACTCAACCTTGGTGAGAAGGGCAGGTCTTTAAATGTTCTACCCACATCCAGGGAAACACCATACGAACTGATATCGCCTTCACCCGCCGACTGTTTAAAAGTACCGAACTGATACCCGCCCTCGAGGTTGAAATCAAAATTATTCAGATTACCGAACACTCGACCGCCAACGGTATATCTATCTTCTTCACCTGTGCCTTGGTGGTAAATGGACTGCTCATTTTTGTAGCCCAAAAAGAAGGTATCAAAATTGATGAACGATAGAGCCTCAGCTTTCCAATTCGCGTAAAGTCCCCAAAGGCTCACCTGGTCATCAAAAATCTCGTTGTCAAAAGTCCCAGGCTTATTGACTACAGGGCGGATGTACAAGGCTTCCACATTCCATTTTTTCCATCGGTTCATCCAGCGTACGCCGTCAAAACTCAAACGGGTATTAGGCCCTTCGCGAATGGTGACCAAACGCCCCGAACCCAATACTACTTCTTGTCGTCCTAACCGTAACGTGCTATTTACACCTTCAAAAGGGGTAAAACTGTAATCTGCAAAAAATTGATGCAGAAACAATTCATCTTGGTCTATGCCCGGTCTTGGCCCTGCTTGACGACCATTTTCCAAGGTACTACCCAGTTGGACAAAAAGACGAAGCTTATTTCCGAAGTGCCAATCGCTATGCAACATATAGCGGTGTAGCAAGTACCCATCACCATTGGTCTCGCCCTCAAAACGGTTGTTGATGTATTCGTAGAGAAAACGCACATCCCCACCGATGGAAAGGTACCAATCGGGTTTCTTTTTTGAAAGGGATATGTACTTTATCGGGTCGAGAAAGTCAATATGTTTAGTGGTATCGGCCAAAAATTGGTAGTCTTCAAAATAACGCAGCATAATGATGGGCTGGGTCTCTTTTTCTGAAATCGCACCCATTTCCTGCGAGCTCAAATGTTGATTGCACATCAACACTAAGCAAATCAGAAAAATACTGCTATGTAGGTATCGTTTCATTTTTGGAAAGCGTTTTGGCGTGGCTGTTATTCTGAAGGCACCCAATCGCTATAATCGGCATACAATTTTCCTACTTCCCCACCGTGCGGGCCGGCCCAGTCGGTCATCAATTGCGAGACCAAAGAACCCCAATTTGTCATTACGGCCCCAGCCTGTTGCATGCGCATCATGGCTGCATTCTCGTTCAACTGGGT
>JANQRD010000228.1 GCA_028284725.1 Allomuricauda sp.
TCGGAGCCGCACAATCTCGTTCTCTTTGGCCAATACCGATATTTGATTGTTCTTTTTGTCAGCCTCGTAGCGCAGTATCACGTCGTTCATGTACCGAAAATTGGTGGTGCTTGAAATCTGCTCGTCGTATTCTTCTGCAGTTTTATAGTACTCATAGGCCTTTTGGTAGTTGCCTCTTTCGCGTTCAAAATCGGAGAGTTTGCGATAGCCGTACATTACATTGCTGGGCATGTTGTGGTTTTTGGCCATCTCCAACCCATCTTGTATGAATCTTAATGCCTTATCATAGTTCCCGAGTTTGGTATGCGCCCACCCAGTATTGATAAATACTGAAGACGTAATGAAATAATCTCCAATAGTGTTTGATAGTTCATGCAGCGGTTCCAATAAAACCAGGGCCGCATATGGCATATCCTGTTTTAAATAGACCTGTGCCAAGCTATTTTTGCAGATGACCTGCCCATAGTCCGAATTGATCTCTTCATTATAGGCTAAGGAACTCCGATAGTTCTCCAAAGCTCCTTCCAGGTCGCCTTTTTTTTCCAAACAGTCTCCAATGTTTTGGTGGTTGATGGCCAGTCCCAATTTGTTTCCAAGTTCTTCCTCAAGCTTTAGTGCCCTCCTAAACTGAAGGATGGCCAAATCGTATTGTTCAAGAGTTTGGTAAAGGTTGCCGATGCAATTAAGCGAGACATTAATGCTCCGTTTTATGTGATGTGAAGGTTTTTCTACTTGCTCGGCAAGTTCCAGGGCCTTTTGGTTGTAATCCAACGCGGTTTTAATGGCATCGGTTCGACGATATACAACCCCGAGCATGTTCAAGCTCAATACCTTTAGTTCCGTATTATTGGCCTGCTCTGCAATTTTCAGCGCTTCCAAATGTAGATCAGCGGCTTTTTTGAACTTGGAGATGTTTCTGTACTTCGTGCCGATATGATCAAGGGCGTAAGCCTGCCCATCGAGGTAGTCTTCCTTTTTACAGACCTCGACAAAATAACGGAGCAACGTAGTGTCCCGCTTCTCGGATTTCAGCTCGGTATTTAGGGTGAGATACGTTCTGGGTTTGGCTTGGGCCAAGCGCTCGGCCTTTTTTTTAAAGGCATCTGGAATTTCTTGGGCATCCAAGCTAATCAGCACAAAAAAACAAAAAGGGAAGAGGAGAAATGTTTTTCGCTGAAAGGTTAGGGGATCGAGTTTTATTACTTTTCTTTTGAACACTGGCGCAAGGGAAGTTACAGCATGTCCAAGAAATCGGATTTCTTTTGACGTGATACTGGGATTTTATGGTTGGACTCCAAGACCACATAACCATCCGTTTTAAGAAATTCCTTTATTTTATTGAGGTTGATGATATAGGAGTTGTGAATCCTAAAAAAGCTCTTATCGGGTAGAAGCAAGTTCACTTCTTTTAGCTTTTTCGTTAAAAGGATCTTTTGTCCATCACTCAAAAAAATAGTGCTGTAGTTTCCATCAGATTCGGCATAAAGAATATCATCACTGTTAAGGAACAGCAATTTGCCATCTGTATTTATGGTTATTTTTTTGCTTTGGGATTCGGCATTAAAGTTCAATAGAATTTTTTCCAACTTGTCGATGGTCAAATTCTTGGAGTTGTATTTTTTGATTTTGGATATGGTGACCTCAAGATCATCCGTGTCGATGGGTTTCAACAAGTAATCTATGGCCTCATTTTTTAGGGCCTGAAGGGCATATTGATTATAGGCTGTGGTGATGACAACGGGGAAATCCTTGTTCTTTAAGTTTTTAATGAATTGAAAGCCATCCATGGCCGGCATTTCAATATCAAGAAAGAGACAGTCCGGTGTATTTCGTTCAAGATAGTCCAGTGCCTCATGGGCATCGGTAAAAGAGGCAATAATATCCACTTCATCGCTAAGATTGGTCAACTCCCAACTTAAGCTCTGTAACGCCTTTACCTCATCGTCTACGATAACTGCTTCTAACATTTCGATACTAAGTCAACCCCAAAATTAGGATTATTCAATCTAAGGTATTTAAAATTATGTGCTGATGGACTCATTATACGTATAAATGGTCAAAAATACCTGCAAACCGAAGTTTTGTAGAATTTTTCCTCAGTCAAATTAGATTTTTAACACATTCAGCAGTAAAATCAGAAGGACAAAAACCATCCATACAGAAATGATTGCAATTTATACATCCCCCAAAGGCACCGTACATGTTGTTTTATACCTTGCCCTCGTCAAAAATTGAAAGACCACACTAACCAATAATGCACAAATGAGAAAATGTGTTGTATTATTCTTGATTTTGATTTTTGCTTTGATATGCGCTGCAATACTGGAGCAAAAGGAGTTGAAGATGGAATCGGAATGGAGCGAGGTAGTGAATAACGACTGATACCATTTCTGATAGATAGAAGTTCATTTACATTACCAACAAACGTACGGCCGAAGCACCTACCTCTTTTTGGAAACTGCTTGCAAAAAAAAATTCCGGAGGAACCTGGGGCCCTAAGATCCGATTTTAGGTTTCGGGGGAACTACCTAGTATTGGGACATTGCCAAGGCGATACCGGATAGGCCGTACTGTTTGGTAGTGCAATCTCCATAAATGATGAGACCGAGAAGTATATGTTTTTATACTTCTCGGTCTTATTTTTTTGTTGTTGAATCAACGGAAAAAAAATTCTCCTTAGGTCTTTTTCCCACAACCCAACGTACATCACTTGCGAGCCTAGATTTCAACATGTTGTGTTAAAAACTTTGCTTCCGTTTTGATAAAACAAACTTTACAATCTGGTTACATTTTTGAATCTTTGTTAGCCCTATCCTCAGGGAAATTTCATCCTAATTATTAACTATTTAACAAGCAATTATGTCAGCAGCCATAGAACCCATCCTAGCCGAAAACGAAGATAGATTTGTAATTTTTCCCATTCAACACCATGACCTTTGGGAATGGTACAAAAAGTGTGAAGCCTGTTTTTGGACTGCTGAAGAAATAGATTTGCACCAAGATTTGGCGGACTGGAACAATAAGCTGAATGATGACGAACGCTACTTCATAAAACATATTTTGGCCTTTTTTGCAGCCTCTGATGGAATTGTAAATGAAAACTTGGCCGAAAATTTTGTGAACGAGGTCCAATACTCTGAGGCAAAGTTCTTTTATGGCTTCCAGATCATGATGGAAAACATCCATTCTGAAACGTATTCCCTGTTGATCGATACCTATGTGAAGGATGAAAAGGAAAAAAATATCCTGTTCAAAGCGATAGAAAATTTCCCAGCTATCAAGAAAAAGGCCGATTGGGCTTTGAAATGGATAGATTCCCCAAGTTTTGCGGAGCGGTTGATTGCTTTTGCGGCTGTTGAGGGAATTTTCTTTTCCGGTGCGTTCTGTTCCATTTTTTGGTTGAAGAAAAGAGGATTGATGCCCGGATTGACATTTTCCAACGAATTGATTTCAAGGGATGAAGGAATGCATTGTGACTACGCGGTGCACCTGCACAACAATCACTTGGTAAACAAAGTTCCAAAGGAAAGAATCACCGAAATTATTGTGGATGCCCTGAATATTGAAAGGGAATTTATTACTGAATCACTTCCAGTGAGCCTTATCGGGATGAACGCCAAATTGATGACCCAATATTTGGAGTTTGTTACAGATCGATTGTTGGTGGAACTGCAATGCGAAAAAGTATACAACGCCACCAATCCATTCGATTTTATGGATATGATTTCCCTTCAAGGGAAGACCAATTTCTTTGAAAAACGTGTGTCCGAATATCAAAAAGCGGGCGTGCTGAACAAGGAAAAAGATACAGATGCCCAAAAAATCAGCTTCGACGCTGACTTTTAACAACCAATGCTGTCCTTTTGCCCCAAAGGAACAGTTGCCAACCTTAGCCTAACGTTGGTATTTTTCCAACGGTATTGAAATGCTGAATGGCATAACCAACAAGCGTATCATTTAAAATATTTAGTAGCACATGTATGTAGTAAAAAGAGATGGAAGAAAAGAGCCGATGATGTTCGACAAGATCACAGCCAGAGTCAGAAAACTTTGTTATGGGCTTAATAGCCTGGTGGACCCCGTAAAAGTGGCCATGCGGGTCATTGAAGGCTTGTATGATGGTGTTACGACCTCGGAACTGGACAATCTTGCTGCCGAAATTGCAGCCACGATGACCACGACCCATCCAGATTATGCAAAGTTGGCGGCTCGTATTTCCGTTTCCAATCTGCATAAGAACACCAAAAAATCCTTCTCCGAAACGATGAAGGATTTGTACGAGTATATCAATCCAAGAACAGGAAAAAAGGCACCACTGTTGTCCAACGAAGTGTATAAGGTGATTGAGGAGAATGCCGATATATTGGACTCTACAATTATCTATAATCGGGATTTTGGCTATGACTATTTTGGTTTCAAAACATTGGAACGCTCATACCTGCTAAAACTTAATGGGAAGATTGCAGAACGGCCACAACATATGTTGATGCGTGTCGCGGTGGGAATCCATCTCAACGACTTGGACTCGGCCATTGAGACATATGAGTTGATGTCCAAAAAATATTTTACCCATGCCACACCGACCCTGTTCAATTCAGGTACACCAAAACCCCAAATGTCCTCCTGTTTCCTTTTGGCAATGAAAGACGACAGTATCGACGGGATTTACGATACGTTGAAACAGACTGCGAAAATTTCACAATCTGCGGGAGGAATAGGATTATCTATCCATAACATACGTGCCACGGGATCTTACATAGCTGGGACCAATGGGACTTCCAATGGAATAGTTCCCATGCTTCGGGTATTTAATGATACGGCCCGGTACGTAGATCAAGGCGGTGGAAAGCGTAAAGGAAGCTTTGCGATCTATGTAGAGCCCTGGCATGCTGATATTTTCGATTTCCTCGAATTGAAAAAGAACCATGGAAAAGAAGAAATGCGTGCACGTGATCTCTTCTACGCCATGTGGGTGCCAGATTTGTTTATGAAAAGGGTTGAGGCTGACAGTGAATGGACATTAATGTGTCCAAACGAGTGTCCAGGATTGTTCAATTCGCACAGCGAAGAATTCGAAGCACTGTATACCCAATATGAAGCCGAAGGCAAAGGTCGTAAAACCATAAAGGCCAGAGAGCTTTGGGAAAAAATATTGGAGTCCCAAATTGAAACAGGGACGCCATA
>JANQRD010000259.1 GCA_028284725.1 Allomuricauda sp.
ATGTATAGGCAAAATTTTGGGAATATTTTTTTCTTCAATAAGGCAAAAAACGTAGGCATAGCCATCGTTCTGGTGAGGCTTTTTAACGAAATTGAAGGAAAAAAGAAACCAAAATTTCCTATAGATAATTGTGATTTGGTGCTTAAGTAGTTCACGGAATTAAACGACATAAGTAGATGATTGCCTTTTGGCTTAACTCATCGTTGCTCAAATCCTTACGTAGCAAAGGCTAGGTGCGGTTTTCACGCCTTGATTTAAGCCAAAATGCTAACCCTCTACTTGGTAGCCCAATTCCGTGAACTACTTATAAAATGAAATGAGCATGAAAAGAAGAGTATTTACCAAGAACAGTGCGTTGACGGGTATGGGGTTTAGCCTATTGCCGGCAGTGAGTTTAAGCGGCAAAAACGACCCTACTATTCTGGACTCCATTACGCCGGAGGAAGTGCGGGAATTTCTCAGTAATATCTTGTACACACCAGAGGAGGTAGATGATTATTTCGCCGACCGGGCTTTCCCCTTCTCAAAACACAGTCCCGAATTCGGCTGGCTGTTACGAGATGCCTACTTCAGAGATGGAGTCGACAACTCGATCTCAGTGTATCACTACGAGAAGCCGGATGGGGAACGAAAAATGTCTAATTACGCATATCGCCCCTGCAGGATCAACACCTATGGCAATAGCTTTACGCAATGTCATCAGGTGAGCGACCACGAAACCTGGCAGGAAGTGCTGGCAGGCCATCTTCAAGAACCGGTGAAAAACTTCGGCATCGGAGGTTGGTCGGTTTATCAAGCCTACTTACGCATGCTGAAGGAAGAAAAGCGCACCCCGTCCGAATACATCATTTTCAATATTTACAGTGACGACCATTACCGAAACCTCGATGCCTGGAGAAACATTCGGGTTCGCAAACACGAAAGATTCATCGAACCACCACTACCCCATCTGAGGGTTGATCTAAAAAACAGATCGATCTCCGAACAATCCAATCCCACCCCAGAAAAAGAAGATTTTTATAAATTGTGCGACCTCGACCAAGCCTATGCGCTGTTTAAACAAGATTTTGTAGCCAAAGTTATGATTGCGCACAAAAAGTCAGAGGAGCGAAATGACAATCTGGGTGATCATGAAATTCGAGCCTTAACCCAAACCCACGGCATTGAAACGGCTCTCGATTCCAACGCTACCCTGTCAACTGTCGTCAAAACCTATCATCGCGAATGCGCTCTTTTCAGCACGGAAAAGATTATTGAAAAAATTGATCAGTTTGCTACCGAGCACAACAAGCAAGTACTTTATGTTTTGTCGTATCCGGCCGGCTACCTCAGTCAAGCTCATCAGGAAAATCATCGTTGGGACCAAAGCATAATCGATTTCATCCACGCTAAAAAATCTCCCTTGGTCGATTTGGGGCAATGCCACTTCGATGAATTCAAAAAGTTCAACATCCCATTTAATGAGTATTTGAAAAGATACTTTATAGGACACTACAATCCACTGGGCAATATGTTTTGTGCCCAAGCCATCGTTCCAAAATTAGTCGAAATGATGACTCCTAAACCCATCCCATATCATAGTCAGACCAAGGTAGGCAGTTTTTGATTCTGACTTTGTTTTGATCAGATCCAGTTTAATTTTTTTACCACAATCTCCCGATTGCGTTTGCTGAGTGGGGTTTGTTTGTTGCCCACATGAATAACGCTATCCTGTAAATCTATGGAATCTACTTTTTTGATGTTGACCCAAAAACTTCGATGGGTTTGAATGAACAGACTTTCGGGCAGTCTTTTTAATAATTCCTTCGAAGCTGTGCGGACCAAAAACTTCTTTTCACTGGTGTGAACCTGACAATAGTGACCATCCGCTTCTAAATACAGCACATTTTCTACCGCTACTTTTTCCAGCCGTTGCCGGGTTTTAATGAAAAAATGATTTTGGAAAAGGAAGTCATTTTCCCATTCACCTGCTGTTTGACCAGGCGAGTTAAGTATGCCGGCGTTTAATTTTTTGACGGTCAATTCTATCGTACGTTGGAGTTGGAGCTCGTTGAAGGGTTTTACAATGAAATTCAACGGGTTGGTACGCGAGGCTCTTTTGAAGGTTAAATCATCTTGCAGGGAAGTGATGAAAATAATCGGGACCGGGTGGTTTTTCTGGATGATTTCAGCTAGTTCGATCCCGTCGTGTTCCCCCAGAAGATATATATCCATTAAAATCAGATCCGGTACATCCGTCTCCAGTATGGCCAGGGCATCATGGCTATTATCAACGGTCGCCAGGTGTTCATAGCCAAGTTTTTCCACCAACATTTCGAGCTTATCCGCATACAATTCTTCGTCTTCGACAACAAGAATTTTGAAAGGCATATACGTTCGGTGTGAATTTCCCTCCAAGATAACCATTTCGGGGGATAGAGGCCAGAAACGCTTACGCCATTCTCACGCCCTTTGGTGTACAAAATTTTCCCGCTCGATCACAAGACGCCAAAACGGGGGTGTTACTCCTTCATTTTTGCAGGGTAAAAAGAGGTAATCACTACCTCAATTTACTTCATCAAAAAACAAACCGAATCATGAAAAATCAATCTGTTTTAATAGTTTCCGTGTCTCTATTGCTGGTCTTTGGAGCACTTTCATTAAATGCCCAGTATGGTCTTCTCTTTAGCCAGCCCAATGCTGTCTACCACGAGTTCAGCTACAATACGGGGGGCTGGAGAGTGGAAAAACACCCAAGAAAGATGGCAGATGTGAATGGAGATGGGAAGGCCGACATTGTGGCCTTTGGCACCGACGAGGTTTTTGTTGCCCTGGGTCAAGCGAATGGCACCTTTGCTCCCCGCAAAGTGGCCTACAATAGAATGACCTTCAACAACACGGGATGGAGAGTGGAAAATCACGTGCGGGAGGTTGCCGATGTGAATGGAGACGGCAGAGCAGACATCGTGGGATTTGGCACCGATGTCGTTCATGTTGCTTTAGGCAAAGCAGACGGCACCTTTGCCAATCAGATAACCGCCTTTAGTCACTTGTGCCATGCTCAGGGTTGGAAAGTGGAAAGCCATCCCCGAAAAGTAGCCGACGTCAACGGAGATGGCAGAGCCGACATCGTGGGATTTGGGGAGTCGGATATCTTTATCATTCTTGGTCAACCCGATGGTACTTTCGCTACTACCGTAGTAACAACGAATGGCTTCACCATCAATCGGGGCGGATGGAAAGTGGAAAAGCATATGCGGGAGGTCGCCGATGTGAATGGAGACGGCAGAGCAGATATTGTGGGACTTAGGAATGACTTTGTTTATGTTGGCCTGGGTCAGGCAGATGGTTCTGTTGCCGCACCCCAAAAAACCTGGACTGGCATGTGCTATGATCAAGGCTGGAAAGTGGAAAGGCATCCCCGAAAAGTAGCTGACGTCAACGGAGATGGCAGAGCCGACATCATTGGGTTTGGAGAGAACGATATCTACGTTGCCTTCGGTCAGGCGGATGGCACCTTTGCTGCTGCAATTGCCGCTTACAAGCAATTCACATTTAGCGCTGGTTGGAGGGTCGAACTCCACGTTCGGGAGGTCGCCGATGTGACTGGAGACGGCAAGGCAGATATTGTGGGGTTTGGCACCGGAGCTGTTTTTGTTGCTTTAAGTAAAGGAAACCCTCCGCCAATAAAAGATAGAATAGAAACCGGACAGCGATTGCATGTAGGAGAAAGAATTGTTTCCGGCAATGGCCTCTACCAGGCCACTGTACAGCCCGATGGCAATTTTGTGGTACATGGCACTTCAGGCGCCCTTTGGGCCAGCAATACCCGAGGGAGAAATTCCAACCTGGTCTTGCAGGGAGATGGCAACTTAGTCTTACGAGCCCAAGATGTTGCCAAAGCCTTATGGGCTTCTAACACGCAAAAAAAATCAAATGGAGGCACTCTGATCATGCAAAATGACGGCAATTTGGTTTTATACGCAAAAGACGGGAAAGCCCTGTGGGCTTCTAACACGGTGCAAACTGCAATAGAAGAAGGTTTCCGAGTAGCTATAAATGGTCTGCACTGTCTTCAGACTGGCGATGGAGGCAATGGAACGGACGAACCCTATATTGAGGTGTATGTGGATGGCAAACTTCGTACGACCTACGGTCCGCGCCCGATGAATGAAAATGATCGAGGTTTGTGGGAGAAGTTTACTGACAACGTCGAAAGCCTGACCAGATTGGCACAACAAGAATATTGGTTACTGCCCGGCAGCGTTTATGCGGAAGAAAAAGTGGAAATTAAGTTATGGGAAAAAGATGGCGGAAGAGATTCAGGTGGTCTCAAGGATAAGTTTACCGACAATGACGATTATATCGGAAATCTCATCATCACTCGTTCCACTGAAGATTCTGACTATATCAAAAAGGATTTTAATTCGGCAGGCAGTTGGAGTTTGGTTTGCACCAAGGCATCCAATAGATTTTATGACGCCGGGATAAAAGGGAGCTCCAAGCTTGTCAATGTAAGGGTACCGGTCCTAAATCAAGGTAATGAAGGTGCTTGTGTAGCCTTTGCGACAGTAGGCGCACTGACAACCGTTTATTTAAATGATGTCAAACCGGGCAATTCGAAGGAGGATTTATTCGATCCGTTTGCGCTTTATGGCAGACGTGCCAACCCCCAAAGTTCCGGGTGGAACATTCGACCTTGCTTGGAAGAAATCATGAAAAACGGGATTCCATTTAGGAGTGACCCCAACAAAAGACTATGGATTAAGGATTATTACAAATACGACAAGGATGGAATTGTCCGGCAGTTTTTTCTCGATGGGAATGGCGACGTAAGCAACAGGACAGTTGAGCAACGAGATAATAATGGACACAATAAAATGAGAGCCGTGATCAGATCAGGTGAGCCCCTTATCGCCAGATACGATGTATATGACGACTTTATGGCTTATGCAGGAGTTCAGGGAGTCTATGGTGGCAACATTGCCAGCGATAGTCGGGATTCCGGGCATGCGGTTTTTGTCATCGGATATGAGAATCCTGCCTTCAATGCAGATGGAACCCCCAAATGGGTCCTTCAAAACAGTTGGGCTCCGCAATGGGGGAATAATGGCACTTGTAAATTTATTGAAGGTGCTTGCGGTTTTGATGATTCCATGTATAGAATTGGTGAATATGAAATAAGATAGATGATGACTAAATTAACACGTACTCAATATCGGCTTCTGAGCCGGATTCTTACCGGTTGCCTGATCCTGCTTTATTTATCGAGCGATGCGCAATCGCTCACCGTTACCCTTCCTCAGCAAGGAGGAAACACAACAGCTAATTCCGCCTTAGGCTTTTCGACCGGCGCTTGGAAAGACGGTAATTTGGAAGTAAGTGATGTCCAAAAGATGGCGCCAAAGATGTTGCGGTGGCCGGAGGGATTCACCGGGAATCACATCCAATTCAACAAAGACAATCCTGCTGTTTTCCACGTTGGCCAACACGATTATGAGCACTATAGTTTAAAAACGGTCAATGCCGACACTACCAACTGGACCTCTACCCCGGAATTGAGCTTTGATCGCTTTGTCTCGATTTGCAA
>JANQRD010000268.1 GCA_028284725.1 Allomuricauda sp.
ACTGGTGGGCTTGTTTTCTTGAATTTGCTGCTTTCCATTCACAAAAACCGCTATGCGTGTTCCGATGCCCCATTTGTTTTTCGGGCTTCCGTCCAGTTGTACCAAAAGATACCTTGCACTGTCTTTTTTCGAAGTGTTGTTCTCGTAGACCGTGGCCCTTTCATTTAAATTATTGGTTACAATATCCAAATCACCATCGTTGTCCAAATCCAATACAAGGGCCCCGTTCGAAAAACCCTTTTTGCCTAACCCCCACTCTGATGCCCTATTGGTGAATTCGTCAATTTCATTGGCAAAAGCATAATTTACCGCTGAACCTTCGGGCATTTTTTGTAGCCCCTCCATAGGCGACAGACTATCCATTTCGATTTCATTTGCCGTGTAATTGGTAAAGTCAAGATCATTGGGCCTTCTCGGGATGCCATTGGTAACATAAAGGTCTTTAAACCCATTATTGTCTAAATCCCCAAAAATTGCCCCCCAGCTCCAATCGGTCGCTTCCAGCCCTTTCAACTGCCCAATCTCGCTGAACACCACCTTTGCTGACCCGAGCAAATTACCACGGTTCAACTGCAGCATGTTTCGGGAATATTGATAGTGATAGCCAAAATCGAGCTTATAATTGAAAATGTCATATGGGTCAACACCTGCCGACCGTTTCAGAATTACTTCGTCTTCTGGTTTCATGTCTAAGGTGAAGATATCCATCCATCCATCGTTGTTGATATCGGCGATATCGGCTCCCATAGTGAACGTACTGTTATGTCTGGTCGAAAAGGTAATCGCCTCTTCAAAAACACCATCACCCTTGTTGTAGTACAGGTAGTCATTTTCATGAAAGTCATTGCCCACATAAATGTCGGGCCAAGTATCGTTATTGATATCGGCAATGGTAACCGAAAGTCCATACCCCATTGGGCCACTATAAATGCCCGATATTTCTGTAACATCTTCGAAACGACCGTCCATATTCAGAAAAAAACGGTCGCCGGCAAGGCTGTCTTTTGTTTTTCTTATCTCGGCACGTTTGTATGAATCAGGTGTATGTACGGCATGGTTCAGCAGAAAAAGGTCTAGGTCGCCATCTTTATCGGCATCAAAAAAAGCGGCTTGCTGTGAAAAAGTGGCCAAATCTAGGCCATATTCGGCCGCGCGCTCTATAAACGTGAGGTTTCCCTTGTTTAGATAAAGTCGGTTTTTTCCGGTCAAGGGGCCATGGCCGTTCACCTCACAAACATAGATATCAAGAAGACCATCGGCATTGATATCGACCATAGTGGCCCCTGTGGTCCATTTGTGTGTTCCCTGGTCACCACCGACCCGGGCCTTTTCGGTAACATCTTCGAAACCCAACCTCCCTTTGTTCAAATAAAGCCTGTCGAGCCCTTGGTTGGAAGTGAAATAGAGATCTAGCAGGCCATCGTTGTTAATATCGCCGGCGGCAACACCGCCTCCATTGTAGAAATACAGATAATCGATTATATTGAAACTGTCAGTCTCTTTGATGTTGTTTTCAAACTTAATTCCGGTACTACGGGCACTTCGTTGGGTAAAACGGGTTTCATGGCCATTGCCACATGAGCCCAGAAGTAGAAAAAATCCGATGGTCGTAGCAAGGTAAAACCCAATCTTATTGTTCAATTTCATTGTAATGCAACTTTATCATCTGTCTTGAATTCAAAAATCTGGGGGGTGTTATTGTTTCTTGCCACCAATAGCCGTTTTTTGCCTCCCATGTCCACCAGTCTTAAATCCCTTATTTCACCATCCAGTACCAATCCGGTTTTCTTCAAGGGGATCACCTCAAAATCTCCCTTACCGTCTCCCTTCAAGAAAACACCAAAAGCGGCATCATACCTCCCCACCTCAGGCTTTGCCCTATAAAGGTTGCCGCCCAATACAATGTCTTTGTGCCCATCACCATCAAAATCATGGATTTCAACCGCATAGATCGGGGTAAGTTGTGTTTGCCAGGGCAAAGGTCTCACTTCATAGGCCATCTTGCCTTTACTGAGCAAAACAACACTTTCAAGATGTGTCACGTGATGCACGATCGAAGTTTTCAGTACTTCTTCCGAGAACAAATCATGAATGGTTTTGCCCTTATAATCTTCATACTTCAGAATTTGTTTTTTCAAACCCGGAAGTTGGGCAGTCAAATCATGCCTCAAGGCCGTGGGATACTGTTTTTCACCATTATATTGGCAAATCAACTGCTCGATATCACCATTGGCATCAAAATCGTTGATATAACAGTGCAATGGTTTTTCTTCACTTGCCCTAAATCTTGAGTTAAGGCCATGGTTACCCACAATGAAATCTGGAAATCCGTCATTGTTCAAATCTGCGGTTTCCATCACATTCCACCAACCTGAGTTGGTTGACAAACCCGAACCCACAGATATATCGACAAATTCTTTTTCCCGGTTTTCAAAAAGCTTGATGCCCATCCATTCACCAATCACTATGAGATCATCATCTTGATCTTGATCAAGATCTACCCAAAGGGCATCAGTGACCATTCCTACGTTCTCCAATTCTTTGGCAAGTACTGATGTGGCATTTGTAAACCTTCCCTGTCCGTCATTCTGCAGTAAAAAACTGCTCACCGGCACACCATAGGCATTATTGTTCATTCGAGTGCCCACAAAAAGATCTATGTCGCCATCTTTATCAAAATCTGAAGAGGCAACTGTAGAGGTGTGCTGGGGAGTGGTCACGGGAAGCGACTGGCCCGAGTTGCTGAAAACCCCTTTGCCATCATTGATATACAAACGGTCTACGAGCGCGAAGGATGCGCTTCCGAACTCACTGCTACCGCTTGTCACATATAGGTCTTGGTCTCCATCTCCATCGGCATCGAAAAACAAGCACTCCACATCTTCCGGTGCCTTATCTTTTTCGAAAGCCACTTGTTTTGAAGGGGAAAAGCCCTGCCCATTGCCCAAAAACAATTGCCCAGATTGATTTTTGGCCCCTCCGATGTATATGTCTTCTTGACCATCATTGTTTACATCGGCAATGGCAACCTTTGGCCCTTGGGTCGAGTTCATATGATAGATCAGGGTTTCTTTGTCAAAATCAACGAAGACGCTTTCTCGATGTTTGAAAGAGGCTATTTCATCTACCATGATTTCTTGAAAAATTGGTGTATTGGGCTTCTTTGCGGTCTGTGTTTTTTTTGATGCATCCCTTTCATTGAGCTCGAGCAACTGGTTGGCCTTGACTTCGACGAGCACCGTTTGTGTACCATAGGGCCAATCGACCAATAAGGAATCGATTGTTTGAAAATCACCTAACCCAAAATGGAGAATATGATCTACAGAGGACTGAAAACCACGATTGGGATGCTGCTCTTGGTATAAGACTTTTTCACCCATTTTCAGGGTGACTTGGGCCCCAAGGGCATTTACATTTTTTTTATCGCCGACCAATTTGACTTTCAGGTAATTTTCTGTTCCCAGCCCATCCGTTCCATTTCGATAGACGGACAAAGGTTGGTTTACATTGTTGACAACCAAATCGAGATCTCCATCATTATCTAAATCGCCATAGGCAGCACCACTTGAACTTCCCGCCAAATTCAGTCCCCATTTGTCTGAAACATCTTCAAACCGCAAATTTGATTTTCCTGAATAGGCATAGTTGGAAATAGGTTCGGAAGGAATAAAATCTATCAATTGTTTATAATCAACCCCCTCTTCTTTAATCACCATGCGAGCTACTTCCTCATTCGCGATGAACTGAATAAAGTCTTGATCCAATATGTCTTGATAGATGCCATTTGTGATGTAAACATCTTTGGTGCCACTATTATCAAAATCTGCCAACAAAACACTCCAACTCCAATCAGTGGCCTCGACCCCTGAGTATCGGGCCACTTCGCTAAACCTTATTCCATCGGCTTCAACCTTGCCCAAGTTCAATTGCAAGGTGTTTCGCGTGAACTGATGGTAATAATCGTTTTTGAGATTGTGCCAGTATTTATCCCAATTCTCAAAGGTCATACTAGTTTTGAAGCGGTCATTGGTCTGTGGCAACATATCGTTCACAAATATTTCAGGATAACCATCACCGGTCAAATCTGCGGCATCGACCCCCATAGAGGTAAGGCTGGTGGCCTTTATTTTATCGGTCAAACTTTCGCTGAACGTGCCATCACCATTGTTCATGTAGAGGTAATCACGCTCAAAAAAATCGTTGGCGACATAAAAATCTTGCCAACCGTCACGATTGAAGTCTGCCACGGCCACTCCCAGACCAAAACCGATGATACTGCCGTAAACACCCGCTTCTTCACCCACATCAGAAAAAGTGCCCCCATCGTTACGGTACAACTTGTCTCCCCCCAAAGAATCCCTTATCGGACGTTCATTTTGCTGTAAATTAAAGCTTCCGATTGAACGATATGAATTGTTCAACTGGTACATATCGAGATCGCCATCTTTATCGTAGTCAAAAAAAACGGCATGGGTTGAAAAACCACGGTCGGCAAGACCCATCTCTTCGGCCTTGTCTGTGAATGTACCATCACCATTGTTGATAAAAAATTCGTTCTGTTTGTTGTCACCGGCAACATCGCCCGAATTGCACACATAGATATCTAACCAGCCATCGGCATTGATATCGACCATTGCCACCCCGGTCGACCAGGCCCGTTTGCCGGCGACACCTGCTTTTTCGGTCATATCTTCAAATACCAGATTGCCTTTGTTGATGAACAGCTTGTTCGTTTCCATATTGGCAGTCAAGTAGATATCTAAAAGGCCATCATTGTTCACATCACCCAGACCGACACCTGCACCGTTGTAAAAATTCCGGTATTTATAAATATTGAAATCATTGGTCGATTTCAACTCATTTGAAAACGATATGCGGGTATATGTTTCGGGCAGCAATTCGAACAAGGTACCCTCGGTCTTACCCTTTTCACATCCTAACAGTAGGGAGAGGAGTGCAACCCCCAACAGATATTTATCAAGTTTGTCCATCACTCGAACATATTATCCAAATTTTCGAAAACCAATTCTACTTTCTGGTCATCAAAAGATCGATACAACAAAATCTTTCGGTTGCCGTCAACTTTGACATAGGCATATGGCCAATGCCCTTCAGGATGCACTATTTTCATAAATTGACGACCCCCGTATCGTTTTTCAAAAATTTCTTTTATCTCTTCTTGCAACTTCGCTGCGGTCAAGTCTTTTGCAAATGGTGACCATCTACGGTATTTCATGTATCCCCTAATTATCTGAATGGAAGGATATTTTTCGTCTGGGAAAAAGACAAAATCGACAGGTGAACTGTATTCATCATCGTAATGTACTATCACCTCGACATTCATGGCATTTTGAAAGAAAATACCCTTTTGGTTCATCTCATAGCCATACTCATAAAACTCGGTCATCGGCATATCGAAGTAAAGCCCGTGAAAGAGACTGTCAAATCTGACTTTTCTTGCCAATTCTTCGGCTACCACTTCGTTATACGTCTGCCTGTGGGCACAGGCCAGAATCAATATTGTAAACATTGAAACCGCCCAAAAAATCTTATTGCTGCTTCCCATCTTCATAGTTAAAAACTTTTGGGCCATCATTATTGCGGGCCACCAATATCGATTTCTTGTCATTTGGCGACTCCAGTAGTTTGATATCACGTATTTCACCAGACACATAAAACCCGCTTTCTGAATAGGACAACGGTTCGAACCTCCTATTTTTCCCACCTTTCAAAAACATCCCGTAGTTGCCTGCCTGTATACCCAACTGGGGCTTGATACGAAATAGGTTACCGCCAAGCAAAATATCGATAAGACCATCTGCATCCATATCATCAAGAAAAATGGCATAGTTCGAGGTCAATTGCGCCTCGATCGGCAGGGCCACCATTTCAAAGTTGCCTTTATTGTTCCAGAACACCATTGATTCTAAATAATTGGCTTTCAGCGTAATTCCCTCTTCCAATTTCTCTTCTGTGAAAACGTCCTGTACCGTGGCATTGGCATATTCACTGTGCTTTACAAAACTCTTTGACAGATAGGGCATTTGTGAAGTAATGTCTTTTTTTGTAGGAATGGGATATAATTTGCCCTCTTCATACTTGCACAGTACGTGGTCTATGGCTCCGTTATTATCAAAATCATTGATAAACAGTGTCAATGGCTTATCAACGGAAGCCTGATAAAAATTGTTCAGGCCAAAATTGGCCGCCACTATATCTTCATACCCATCATTGTCCAAATCTTTTATCGCAACCGCATTCCAAAGGCCATGGGTTTTGCCCAAACCCAGCTCAACGGTTTTTTCAACAAAGTTGCCTTGTCGGTTTTCGAATAGTTTGATAGGCATGAATTCACCGACCATAACAAGATCTTGATCACCATCGCGATCAAAATCAAGCCAAGCGGCATCTGTCACCATGCCCACATCGACAAGGCCCGGAGCCCTTGTTCGGGTTTGGTCAGTAAAGTTTCCCTCACCATCATTGATCAGTAAGAAGCTGCTAGGGGGCACACCGTATGAGAGGGGCACTGCCCGTGTTCCTATAAAAAGATCAAGATCGCCGTCTTTATCAATATCGGACGGGAAAATGCAGGAAGTATCAGCGAGATTATCCATAGGAATTATCTGTGACGATTTGCCAAAATTTCCAGAACCGTCGTTGACATATATTCTATTGGCCAATGAAAAGGAACTTGAGGGGTACTCATATCCTGCCGCTGCCACCAATAGGTCTTGGTCACCATCATTATCAATATCTGCAAAAACGGCATTCACATCTTCGGCATGGCCATCCTTTTCGAAAAGCGATTGGTTCGTCAAGCGAAAGCCACCTTCTGCGGTTCTTTCGAACATGTGGCCGGGCTGCCCTTTGGCCCCACAGATAAAAAAATCATTTTTACCATCATTGTTGACATCGGCGACGGCCACCGAAGGTCCTTCGGTGGCAATGGAACGGAATCGTAAGTTATCCCGGTCAAAATCAAGGTACTTATTTTCACTATGCTCAAAATCTATATCATAAAATGCGGTAACATCGTTCAAAATAACCGGCATTGGTTCTATTTGAAGATACTCTCCTCCCTTTTTTTGTTGTGCTTCAGACTGATTGATGGTCAAAAACTGGTTTGCCCCAATGTTGTAACGTTTAGAAACACCGCCAGAAGGCCAGACCACCTGAATGGAGTCGATTTTTTGATATTCGGCAAGACCAAAGTGCAGACGATTGTCCATGGTTGACATGGTGCCCCGAACGGGATATGCTTCTTGAAACCATATTTTTTCGTTTGCGTAGAGTGTTACCTGACTTCCCGTTGCTTGAAGATTTGCTTTGTCGCCCTGAAGTTTTATGGTCAAATGATTCCGTGATCCGTTCGTTTGGTTTTGATAAATGAACGGACCATCATTCAAATTGTTGACGACCAAATCGAGATCGCCATCATTGTCTAAATCGCCAAAGGCCGCGCCCGTTGAGAACGAAGGCGTACCCAAACCCCAGTTTTCGGCCACATCGACAAACTTTAAATTTTCGTTCTGGTTTTGATACAGATAATTCGCAACCTTTCCTGAAGGAATGTTATCGACCAGTTCTTTAATGACTGCCCCTTTTTCTTCATACATCTGACGCAATTTATCCGCATTGTTGTAAAAATCGATATAATCTTGATCCAAGAGGTCTTTTACGATGCCATTGGTAATGTAAATTTCTTTATGGGTATCATTGTTCAAATCAAGTATATGAACCCCCCAACTCCATTCTGTTGCAGCAGTGCCCGTCAATCGTGAAATCTCACTGAAAGCGACCTTTTCTTCACTTGAAATTTTACCTTGGTTGAGTTGTAGGGTATTTCTGGGAAACTGCCTATGGTAACCATTCCTGATTCTCAACTGGTAGGTATTCCAATCATCAAAAAGCACTTTGGTCTTCACTCTTTCATTGCCATCAGGAAGCATTTCCGTAACAAAGATGTCTTGCCACCCATCATTGTTCAGGTCTGCTATATCGACCCCCATCGAGCCTTGGCTCATTTCTGCCATTGAAGTTTCTATCGCCTCTGTAAAAGTGCCATTCTTATTGTTGTAGTACAAATAGTCTTTTTCAAAAAAGTCGTTGGCGATGTAAATGTCTGGCCAGCCATCTTTGTTAATGTCACCCACTGATGCGCCCAAACCAAAACCTATAGCACTGCCGTAGATACCCGCCTCGACCGTGACATCTACAAATCGGCCCCCAATGTTTTTATAGAGTTTGTTGCCCCCATTTGGATCATAGATTTGACGTAATCCCTTTTTTGCATCCAACACCACTTTAGAAGGGTTTATGGAGTTATTCAGCAGGTACATATCCAAATCCCCATCCCTATCATAATCAAAAAAAGTGGCATTTACAGAAAATCCCAAATCGTCAATGCCCCACTCATGGGCCTTATCCACAAAAATTGGAAACCCATTTTCATCAGGTTTTCCGCTATTTATATACAGATTGTTCCTTCTGTTTTCACTATCGGGCCTGCCACTTTTGCACACGTAGATATCTAACCAACCATCATGGTTTATATCAACGACACTGACACCCGTACTCCATGATCCCCGGCTGGCCACGCCGGCAACTTTGGTAGCATCGATGAACTGAAAACCGCCCTTGCCCATGTAGAGTTTATTATCGACTTGATTGCCACAGAAGAAAACATCAAGGTGGCCGTCATTGTTAAAGTCGCCCATGCCCACGCCTGCACCATTGTAAAAGCTTTTGTAGAGATAGATGTTGAAGTCTTCTGAGTAGCTCAATTGGTTCTCAAAGCCAATTCCGATTTCTTTTGCATCCAATAACAAGAAAATTTGATTATCATAGGGTCGCTCTTTGGTATTGCACCCATTTAGGGTAAAACCCAAACACACTATCAACACTATCTTTCTTATTGCGCCCAATTCAAAATTTATCAATGTCAAAGAGGGACCTAAGTCCCTCTTTTAAAATTAAAAAAACTAACTCAAACAATATAAAAACTACAACTTGTTAATATCCAGGGTTTTGACTGAGATTTACGTTTGATTGCAACTGCAATTGGGGAATCGGATAGAATCTCTTAAAAAGCTCTCCAGGATTTGCTTCCTTTAAAAACCATGCATCTTCCCAATGGCCAAAACGTATGGTAATGGGCCGTGCGTGGTTTTCCATGGCCAGTTCTTTTTTCAGCTCCCAGTACAAGTCATCTTCACTAAGAACAGTCAATGCATCCAAACCAGCACGAGCCCTTACTTGGTTAACCAAATTCAATGCTTCTGAACTACCATTATCTTGTCGCCATAAACCTTCGGCACGCATCAACAGTACATGGGCAAAACGATAAATGGCAAAATCGTTTGAGTAATTACGCTGACCAGAATTCAGTTCAATCTCATATTTTCCGTATCGCGCCCCTTCACGGTAGTAAGCGATGCCCCTTGCAGATGTCAATGAAATCTCAGGGGTAATGAAAATATTGCAATCAATCGGTTTTTCTTCCAATTCCTCGGGCAGCGCTCTATTAAAGTCTTCGGTACAGTCTACCAATTCAAACTCAGGCTGTGGGTTATTGTAGAAGAAGCCTTCGGTATCCGTCCAAATGGGTTGGGCTTCCGCAGTATATTGCTGGCCAACGATAAACATGCCTCTACGCCTATCGTTTTCATCAAAAGCATTGTAAAAATCCTCTTGAATACTAAATCCCCCCCATGGTTGCCCCACAAGTCCATAGGTCGGCCTTGCAGATTGGTTCAAAGCACCCGACCAAATCACGAGTCCTCTAGCATTGTTTTTGTCATATGGAATAACGAATATGTTTTCATTGGAGTCTTCATTCTGAACCCTGAAATTTTTGAAATATCCTGATTCCAAAGAATATGCCCCGCTATTGATGACCTCATTTGCAGCATCTGCCGCTTCTTGATAGTGAGGGCCCGCATCAAATCGCTCTGCATTGGTATACAAATCGGCAAGCAAGGTATACGCGGCCCACTTGTTCATTTTGCCATATGTTTCGGCATTTTTCTCCTCTCGTAAATCGGGGATACTCTCTATCAGTTCTTGTTCAATAAATGCAAAAACTTCAGATGGTGAAGATTGAAACGGAGCCGGGTCGGCTTCAGCAAATCCTGTCTCAATGGGAATGTTACCGAACAAATCGAGCAGTTTGAAATAATAAAAGGCCCTAAGTGCCCTTAGTTCTGAGATAATAGGGGCGTCTTCGCCTACATTGGCCGCAAAAATCTCAATCAATCGATTGCACGAGGCTACGCCCCCAAACCACTTCGTCCATTCTCCATTGACAAAATCACGTTCGTTGAAGTCATGTCGCATTAGTCGCGGCCAGAGCCCTCCATCGTTCCATCCACCATTGGTCCTAATAGGGCACGTAGATTGATCTGTTGTTATATCTTGTTCTTCAAAAAGACCCCAATACCCGTATAAGGGGGTATAGGCAGCTGCCGCTGCGGCCGCCAACTGAACATCTGTTTGATAAAAACTTTCGGGCGTAATTTCTGAATACACATCTGCTTCCAAATCACTGCAGGAGTGGTAAAGGAAACCCGTAAGCAATAAGCTGAATATTGTTAAAGTTTTCGTTCTCATATTTGTACAATTTTTTTGCTTAGAAAGTTGCATTAATGCCTATGTTAAATGAACGGGTGGGAAAATAATCTCCCAGACGGTCGTACCCTGGAGCCAATATGCCGGTATTCCCTTGAAATCTTGGTTCAGGATCGGCACCGGAATAGTCTGTAATGGTGATCAGATTGTTCCCCGAAGCATAAAATCGTAGCTTCGTTAAGGGGCCAAGATTTTTAGTCTCCATATTATAACCCAGGGTAATATTATCCAATCTCAAAAAAGATGCATTTTCAACATACTCGGTATGCCAGGCGCTGTCATCACCACTATCGGGGTTGAAAAAACCGCCCGTTATGTACCTAAACTGGGTGGCCCTTGTAGGGTGACCCAACTTAGCCGCCGGTAAATTGGCAAGTTCATGGCCAAAAACACCCCTCCATAGAAAATTCAAATCGAAATTTTTATAGGTAAAGGTATTGGTAAAGCTCAAACTAAAATCTGGAAGCCCGTTCCCCGCTACCACAAAATCATCTGCCGAGGCATCGTTTGCCAATATCTCCTCGCCATCGGCACTGAGCACCAACGCCCTGCCCTCATCATTGAATCCAGCAAATTGTGGGGCCATGATATTACCGATAACATCTCCTTCCTTGACCCTTGTACCGAGAAGATTGTTAAAGCCCGGGGTTCCAAGGTTTTCTATTAAAAACTCAGAGTTTTCCAAGTTGTTGAACCGCACCAGTTTTGTTTCGTTGGTATCAAAGATTACCCCGAAGTCCCATGTAAACTCATTGTTTCTGAAAATTCCGAAATTGACCTGTGCCTCAAATCCATTGGTTTCGAGCTCACCCAGGTTTACCAGTGTTTCGGGAAACAGGTTGGGTGGACTGGGGACATCGATCAGGTTCAACAAATCGGAGGTGGTTCTGTTGAAATAATCAAAAGACCCATATACTCTTCCTGAGAAAATCGAAAAATCCAATCCTATGTTCAGCTCTCCCTTTTCTTCCCATTTCAAGTCTGGATTCGGATTGGAACTTGGCTCGACGGCCGGAATAAACCCACTATTTACAAAACCCAGATTATTGGGGTCTGCACCAAGGGTTTCCAAAAAGGCATAACGCTCTACCGGGGTATTTCCGGTGAGGCCGTACCCGGCCCTAAATTTTAGGATTTCCACATTGTCGAAATCGAATATCTTGTCTAAATTCACGCTGCCGCTCAGTGCCCAAAAGTTACCCCATCTATTGTTGTCACCAAATCTTGAAGAAGCTTCCCTCCGAAAACTCGCAGCTAGGTTGTATGTGTCTTTGTAGTTGAAGTTGGCCCTTGCAAAATAAGAGGTCAATAAGCTTTCGGATTTAAACGAATCAAGGGCAGCGACCGGACCACCGGGATTAAACAACCCAAGTCCCAATCCGAGATCGTTCCAAAGCACGCCATCGGTTATAAAATCGGTGTTACTCGCATAAAACCATTCGAACAACTGTTCTTGATAACCGTATCCGACCAGTACATTATAACTTAAATCATCTGTTGAATTGGAATAAGAAGCCGTGAACTCATATAGTTGATCGGTTTCATCAGAGGTATATCTTTCGGCACCTCCTCCTGTTTGTTCCCCACCAAGAATCACTCTGTTATTACCAAAGTTACCACCCGTTATAGATGCAGAATTGCTATAGAAACCCTCTAATCTGCTGGTCACCTGATAAGAATAATTGGCAGATAGCGTAAGGTTCTTTATTACTTCGAAGTCGGCCTTGAAATTGGTCAATGTACGCTTGTCCATTCTTTCCCTAGTATTCAAATCCAACATGGCGACCGGATTGAACACATTTTGTTCTTCCGTTTCAAAATATCCACCAAATCTGTTGGGATCTCGGCCAAGTTCAGACTCAGGTCTGTTTTCGAATACAGGTGCTGTAGGATTCCACAGTAAGGCCTGCCTTAAGACGCCCTCGTTCTCAAGATCGGAATTCGTTCGGGTAAAAGACATAATACCTGTTAGCCGTAATCTATCATCAAAAAGATTCTGTGAAATATTCAGACGGGTATTGAAGACATTGATATCTTGCCCACGAATAATTCCTTCTATATCACGATAGTTCATGGAAGCCCTATAGGAAGTGCCATTGGAATTGTTTGAAAAAGCCACGTTATAAACATTTGTAATACTACTGCGAGTGGTCTCATCAAACCAATCTGTCCTCGTTCCAAAATCAACGCTGTTTGCCGCCCTGAACTCTTCAAAGCTCGCTGTTTGTGGGGTATTGGCAACAGATTCCACCACTGCATAGGCATTGATATCAAGTTGTGCCTTTTGTTGGGTAGTTCCTGATTTTGTCGTAATAATGATTACTCCTGAACTCCCCCTAGTACCATAGATAGCTCCTGCCGAAGCATCTTTTAAAACATCGATGGAGGCAATATCATTTGGATCAACATTGTTCAAGCTTCCCCCAATTACTCCATCTATTACGATCAAGGGCTCGGTATTGGCTCCGAAAGTAGTTAAACCGCGAAGCCTAATTGTAGCCTCTTGAGTTGGGCTGCCCCCGGGTCTTGAAACGGTCAATCCCGCCACTTTTCCCGCCAGTAGCTGTTCTGGGGTGTTAATGTTTCCTCGGTTAAAGCTTTCTTCTTTAACACTGATAATAGCACTGGTCACTTCTTTTTGCTTCAAAGTTCCATAACCAATGACCACTACTTCTTCGAGTTTTGATACATCTTCTTGCATGACAACATTAATAGTGTCTTGATTGCCTACCGCAATTTCCTGTGTTGCGAAACCAATGTACGAGAAGACCAATGTGTCTGAAGATGATGCAGAAACGCTATAATTTCCATCAAAATCGGTCTGTGTGCCGGTTGCTGTTCCTTTTACAACAACACTTACCCCAGGCAGAGGTTGACCTTGACCATCGGTAACCGTACCTGAAACGGTGTTCCCCTGTCCAAATCCAGATTGATAAAAAACAAAGCATAGCAGTGCCAAAAAAAACAATCTAAAGGGTGGACATTTTAATTTTAGTGAGTAGCTCTCCATAGACTTTAGAGTTTAGAATAGTTTGTTTACTTTTATAAATGTAATAATTACATTTATTAAACATGAAACTAACAATTAAAAGTAGATTGGCAAAAAATTAATATCCATAATGATAAAATAGTACAAGAATTGAATAATATTGTACCATATTCGCAATCATGGTGATTATGACGGCATTTCCATTTTAAGAAATTTCGGTACTATAATGAGGTGCGATTATTAAAAAAAATCGGCGATTCAGACAAATAAATTACCTCTATGAAAGTTTATCCATTCATAATTCCCAAACCCCCCAACAAGAGGTTGATCGTGGAGGTCGATCGTGGAAAAGCTTTTTTCGACAAACTGCACCAACATGAAGAGATTCAACTAAGCCATATAATACAAGGTCGGGGCAAACTCTTTGTGGTTGACAGTGTACATCAGTTTCAAGAAGGTGATACTTTTGCAATTGGCAGTAAAAGTGCTCATCTTTTTCAAAGTTCTGATGCGCTGAACGATAGCCATATGGTCTCGGTATTCTTTACAAAAAACTCTTTCGGTGATGGCTTTTTTGAGATTCCTGAACTTAAGCGGATCCATCCATTTTTTGATATGGCATCACGTAGCTTCCGTTTGGAAACCAATAAATCATCTGTTGGTGAAATGATGTCGAAATTGCCCCATTCGAACAATTTTGCAAAGTTTTTGAGCTTTCTAAAAATCCTAAAAAAAATCTGCGCTTCAAAAATTGAGCCCCTGACCGATTTTGTACTTGATAGAACCCTATCGAATAACGAAGGCCGACGATTACAGACAGTCTTTGATTATGTGACCAAAAACTTTCAAAACGAAATCCGCCTCGTCGAGGCAGCCAGCTTGGTGCACATGACGCCCAATGCGTTCTGTAGATTTTTCAAACAACGTACCAATAAAACCTTTTTCCAATTTCTTATCGAATTAAGAATAGAGCATGCTCGACAACTTTTGATAGATCGAAATGATTTGAACATTGCTCAAATATCTCGAAAATCAGGTTTTAATTCAATCACAAACTTCAATCGAAAATTTAAGGAAAGTACAGGTCTCACCCCTTCGAAGTACTACCAAAAAATGAGTAGGGAGTTGCCTGTATTTTGAATTTTCATTTCTAAATCTTAAAACAAAAATGTTCAGGGGCTTTTGTCCACAAGAAATCTATATATACATTTAGAGGTGTACTTTTCATTAGGTTTCAATAGTGTAGTTGGAAAGCTTTGATTATTCGGCGTATCGGGAAAATGTTGTGTCTCCAAACAAAATGCCCCTCTAAAGACATATGGTTTTCCCTTTTTCCCAGTGATGGTTCCATCCAAAAAATTACCTCCGTAGAACTGTAATCCAGGCTCATCGGTGTAGACCTCCATTATTCTACCACTTTCGGGTTCGGTTACCCTGGCCGCCAAAACAAGGCCCCTGTTGTTTTTAGGACTTTCACCCAAGACAAAATTATGGTCATATCCGTTTCCAAACTTCAATTGCTCGTTTTTAACCTCTAGGTCCTGACCAATGGGTTTCGGTCTTCTGAAATCAAAAGGTGTGCCTTCAACTGATTCAAGTTTGCCCATCGGAATCAATCCCTCATCTACTGGGGTATACCGGTCAGCATTGATATAAAGCAAATGATCATTAATGGTGCCTTCGCCCTCACCCTTGAGGTTAAAAAAGGAATGATGTGTAAGATTCACATGGGTGTCCTTATCGGTTGTGGCGTTGTAAGTAATCTCAAGCTCATTATCATCTGTTAGACGGTAGTGCACCGTAACATCTAAATTGCCAGGGTAACCTTCTTCCATATCAGGAGAAACCCTTTTGAATTCAATTTCACTTTCGGTTACTTTTTTTACATCCCACACTACATCATTGAACCCCTTATTTCCACCATGTAAGTGATTCTCCCCATTATTGGTTGCCAATTGATAAGACTTTCCATCAATTGAGAATTTACCTTTAGCAATTCTATTTCCATACCTACCGATCGTTGCCCCAAAATATTTTTCATTAGAATCAATATACTCTTGAAGTGAGTTGAACCCTAAGACTATATCTTCTGTATTCCCATTTCTATCAGGCACAAAAAGAGAAATCAGTCTTTGACCATAATTGGTAAAAATGGCATCTACCCCATTGTTGTTTCTAAGAATATACAAGTTGGTTTCTTTATCGCTGATGATACTTTTAAAATCAGACAACAATACCCTATTCTTTAAAATTGTTTCTTTTGATTTCTCCAAACTCGAAGCTTCAGTTTTAGATTCTTTACCATTCTTACATGCCAATAGCGTCATCACTAACAATACGCTAAAAAACGACGGCAAGATTTTATTATTCTGCATTTGTATATGAATTAAAATGTGGGCTGTAAAAGTATCAATATAAACTTATAAAGGCCAGAAAGAGAAATTGAACCTCAAAATTGCTACCGCAAAAGCACTTAAATCTTGAAAATTAAGTTAAGTACAATAAGGCTCTCAACAATAATAGCATCGTTATCGAATATTCCTTTGGGCTTGTCGATTTAACAATTAAGGTCCTGAACGGCCATCGCCTAATGACTTAAAAAAAGGAACATGGGGCTTATCTAAGAAACAAATTGCTTGCCAATACTATTTATAAAGGTGGTCGTATCAAATCATGGGGGCATGGAACATTAAAAATAATTGAAGTGAACAAAAAAAACTCTGATAATCAGTCGATTATCAGAGCAATGAAAACCATTGAAAGGGTTAAGTCGGGATGACTGAACCCACAAAGTAATTCTATATCATCAATATTTTACGTTGACTTTCGCTAGACAGGTAACCGAATAGATAACTTTTCAAGCTGACTTTCTTGCTTTCATAAACTTAGTGATTAATTGGCTATAGTTAGCATTAAATCACACAATATCTATTTCAAAAATGGGTCAATACTTGTAATTATCGAAGTATGCCCATTGGTTCCAAAAATGTGAATTAACGAAACTACTAAAAGAGACCACTAATGGGACTCAAGGAAAACTGGTTCATTGAGTAAAAAAACAGTCTTATAAAACGGCCGTTTTAAAGGACGCCGCATTATTAGCTCAAATCACCTGGTAAAAATAACAAGCAGATTGTTCAGCCAACGATATAAAAAATGCTGATGGCACTAATTACTCAATTAAAATATCATAGATTTCTTCCGCTATTTCTTCAAAAGAATCAGCAATTTTTGGCGTAATGGAAACGCCTAAATTGATTCCGATAAAGTAATAAGTATCACTTTCTCGATAGTATCCTAAGATACAACCTGCTCCGATACCACCCCCAGTGTGCCCTAGTTCTTCGCGACCTCTATAGAACTCTTGACGGATTCCCAGACCATAAGCCTCGGAATCATCATCTGAGGGTACGAAATCCAGCATTTCCTCCATAGTGGTCTCAGAAAGAATCTGATTGGAAAGCAATCTTTCCAAGAAGGTGATATAGTCCAGCGGGGTGGCAATGATACCATCATCACCAATGAGGGAACCCACATTGGTTCTGTGCATTTCTGAGCAGTTTTCAATAATCCCATTACTGTACCTATCCCAATAGGTGTTGACCAACTCAGGAAGCTCCATAAAACCGTCATTGTGATAATACGTATTGTTTAACCCCTGTGGAGACAGAATCTCCTCACGTATGAACTGTTTGTGATTACCGGTTATCTCATCAGCAATCAGTGCCAGTAGGATATAATTGGTGTTTGTATAGCTGTGCTTTGCACCAACTGAAAATTTTGGTGAAACGCCCCTTACATAATCCAAATAATCATCCACGGCGAATGTGTGCAGAGGATGCTGCAAAAGATAGGTGACATAATTCGGTCTATCATTGTATTCGGGAATTCCCGAGGTATGGTTCAATAGCATACGAACTGTGGCCTGATTGGCATTGGCAATGTTGGATATTGTGGACTGTGGTAAATATGCTGAAATTCTTTCGTCCAAATCTATCCTACCTTCCTCATATAGAAGTAGGATGGCCGTTGCCATATACATCTTTGCCACACTTTGTCCAAACTGCAGGTGACAAGTTTCCATAGGAATCTGGGTTTCTATTTTTGACAAACCAGACGTCGATGCCCATATCCCATCAGGATCTTTTAATACAAGCACTATTCCTGGGACACCCAATTCAACAATTTGGTCAAGTTTCACTTGAAGTGCATTGGCTTTAGGATGATTTGGGTTTATGGTTTCAGAACCGGTACAACTTTCATGGGGCAAATCCATTTCCATTGTGGAACAACCCACCATGAATAACAGGGGAACAATAATGTTCGCTACATAGTTTTTGCGCTTTGCTTTCATTTTTTATCCAAAAGTTTCATTCTTAATCCTACAATGATATTGGTATAAAGATTCAATGGTAAGGTGTCATTATAGAATAGCGCCGGGGTCACTTGGTAGGCGATGTGCGGTGACAGTTGCCCAAATTCTGTTTCAAAAGAATACCCAAATCCAAAATCAAGTGGGATTCCAAGCTGTGACTTTCCTCCATTGGTCTGGTTCCATTGCCCATCATTGAACTCATAGGCCTGGGTTGGATGGAAGACCCTAATGTAGCCCAGGCCAACTTTTAGCTCTCCGTATAAGTCATTGAATATCTTGGGGCGATAACCAAATTGGGTGTTTATAAAGAGGCCATTACCGATTTCGCGGTTTAAATAGCCACCCAAGGTTACCTGTTGAATCAAGGTCTCTTTCTTGTTATAGGGAATCTCGGAGCCTAGAAATAGTCCGGGATGCGTAAAATTACTACCCAAATCCCTTAGAGGCACTGCAAAGTTGTGAAAGGGCATCCCAACTACGAATGATATTCTTTTATAGTTCTTTTCAAGAGAACTTTGTTGTGCATTTACTTTAAATACAGCTAGGTTTAAAAAGGCCACTAAAAGCAATGCGGTTCTAAAAGGTCTCAATACGGTCTTCGGTTTTGCCTTTTTCAAAGATTCTGGTTTTTAATCCTCTAGATGTACTCTTGAGCCCACTTGTAAAAAGGATTGTGGCATTAGAGGAATACTCTTGTTGTAATTCTTGAGCATTGTCACTTGATAGCCTATAAAAGGAGCTACATAGGTGCTTTCGGAATACTTGTTATACCCTACCGAAATCCCTGCAGGGATGGCAAATAAGCCTTTGCCCTTTTTACGGACAGAAACCCATTCCCCATTCTCTTGTCGATAGGATGTTGTGGGTCTTAATGCCATCATATAGCCGACCCCAAGTTGCACTCCGGAATAAAGGTCGTGAACCAAGGTAGGCCTCCATACCGTTTTGGTATTAATGAAGATGCCGTCTCCAGTGCCCTTGTTCTTGAACCAAATCAAGTTGAACTGTTGCACCCAACTATGCTTACCATTATGACTCACTTCGGTACCTATACCGATGCCTATGTTTGAGAAATTGGATTTTAAGTCTTTGAATGGCATGGAAAGTGAATGGAACTGTAATGTGATGACAATGGGATAATTTCTAAAATTGTCATTATTTGACTGTCCGCTTACATGGAATGGGATCAGCCCAAGGGCCATTAATATCAGTACAGCAGGTTTCATTTTTGATGATGATGGCCATAAAATTAAATTGAATTCAAGAAAGTGCCCTAAACTTTAGTAGGGCAAAACCGTGAAACGTAGTGTCTACTACCTTGAATCGTAGAATTTCAGGTCAGAACCATTTCTTGAATAAAGGTGCTTTATCTCGGCTAACGGTAATTTCAGAAGGAAAGGTGTTGTCCTTTTTGGTCAATACGGATAGTTTTCCATTTTCAATACGTTCAAAGCCCACGATGGCCGATCGATTAAGGATAAACTTTCGGTTCAGCCTAAAAAAAGTATCCTTTGGGATAAGCTTACCTATGTTGTCCAACGATTCCAAAGTGTAGTAGGACTTTCCCTTGTTATCCAACACTACGGAGTATTCCTGATCAACGTAAAAACCAGCCAAATCCTCAAAATCGATAATTATTTCCCTTTTTCCTTCCTTTACCTTGTACCCATCCGATTTTATTTGTGGTTCAGCTGCAATTTTAAGTTCCGCTCGCTTTAACGTATTGTAATAGTATAGGCCCAAATAGATGGCGTTGATAAAAAAGAACCAAATACCGATGATGACCATGTCTGTGGTGTAAAAATCAATTGGCGCCCATTTCCCAATAAAAATGATACTTAAAACTTCTGTTGAGGCAGCTATTATGAAAAGACCCAACATGGTTGTGGTCACCCATTGCATCAGTATTCTTTTCAATAATCCTGCTTCATAGGGCAACTTTTTATCCAAGAATAGGATTAATTCCCTAACCGCTAACCAGGCCAAGTAACCCTGTAGTGTATCAATGGTGTATCTATAGACCAAATACCAGTTGAGTTCAATTTTTGAATATGTTAGATAATAGTTGATGCCACTGATGATTGGTATCATTACAAGGAAAATTATGATGTCGGGGTAGTATTTTGAAGCTTTTTTACTGAAAAGTCCCATCAAATCGTTAATCTTATTGGTTAAGTGATACTGTCCAATATATTCCTTAAAACTAGAAAAGGACACCATTGTCAAGTCAATAAAAGTACAATTCCAAAAAGAAAAAACCATGATTGTAAGAAGCGGGGACATATCATTGTTAATCTCAAAATACTAAAGCCAAAGGGGCATTTTTATGAAGAAAAGCATCTTTCAGAAGAAAAAAATAGTTGGATAAAATCATCATTTAAGAATTTAGCAAATGCTAATTACCTTTTTGGTCACAAACGATACCAATTTTGAGTCCGATAAAATATTCCCAAATAACCCCTTACATTCATTTTATCATTATTGTTGCCAGCAATTTTTTTGTAGTGCCGTAAAAAGAACCTTTTTTGGGACTTATTAGTCAATTTAGATTTTCGTTAGTCATCGCTACTGGATTAGAACCCTATTTGGAAATGCCCATAAACATTGGGCTTGCAAAAGTGCTTTAAAATTAGGTAACCGAATAGGTAACCTTTACAGGCCATTTTAGTACAAAATCAACTAATTTAAATGGAATTATTAAAACAAAAAACTCTGATAATCAATTGTTTACCAGAGTTTGTTTTGTTAACAAAGTGTTAAAAGTCGGGATGACTGAACTAACGGTCATCTCATATATCATTATAAATCAAAAAGTTACTTTGATTTTTTCAAAACAGGTAACCGAATAGGTAACTTTTGCTTTGATTTTATATGCAAGTTAGATAAATTCAATTAAAAAACTTGAAAAAATATTGCAGTTCCATTCCTATTCAAGCCTCATTTAATAACCGTTTCCATAGAAACAACCAAATTGGTAACTCTAATCATATGAGCTTTTTGTGCTTGGGTGAGTTTTACAAAACAAGGTGAATTTGTGTCCAGGAGATTGCCCAAGAAGCTTGATATAACTACCGGATACATCGCCATTGGAAGCATTAGTATCAGTAGATGATAGGGTGAAATGTCCTTTATATTTCCACCAGCAAATTCGGAATTAATTGATGATTTCAGTTCAAAGAACTTTTCATCATCGAAAACGGAAACTATATGTTTTCGAAAATAACCAGGGTTTTTTGCAATTCCATTGATTATCAATTGTGCTTCTTTTGGATTGTTTTGCAAGTACCCAAGATAGGCTTCGGCCAAATCCTCAATCTTGTTATCAAAGCTGATATCCTTGTTGAAACAGTCAAGGTAAAGCATATTGATCTTTCCTAGGCATGTTTTGAAAATCTCTTCAAACAACAATGATTTACTATGAAAGTAATAGTGTAACATTGCCTTGTTAATATTAGCTTCATTAGCAATTTGCTGCATTCTTGCCCCAGAAAACCCATGTTCGGCAAAAACGTTCAAAGCAGCATTAAGTATCCTTTTCTTTGTACTTTCACTCATCTGTTTTTTTTTCTTTTTCGCTCAAAAAGTCAATGCCATTCCTATACCATTTGGTGAAACTTTTAAATTCCAGTTCAGTTTCTTCTGGTTTGAATTATATTTTTCATCATACTTTTTATCCAAGTATTTATCTACCGCTTCAACCGTGAATATGCTTACGGCAATGCTAAAAGCAATATCAGAAAGCCAGTGTGCCCGTTCCCACATTCTTGACACCGCAGGCACCAATCCGATGGTGTAGATTCCCGCTTTCACCCATGGACTTCTAAATTGCTTTGCTATGGCATAGGCATTCGTAAAGGCTAAAACGGTGTGCCCGGAAGGAAAAGAATGAAAATCCTTATCAAAACTAAACGGTCTAAAATGATCATATTCCAATCCACTTCGTGGTCTTGCCCTTCCAAAGGCGTATTTACCAGCTTGCTGAAACAGGCCTGCCGCCGAAGCAGAAGAAATGAGCAGCACACCCGTTCTTCTAAGTTTCTCATTCTTGGTAAGCAGCCCTGTTAAATACACTACACCGGTTAGCATATAGTTGTTTTGTGGACTTCCATAGTACCAACCATAATCCCTTATGCCTTGGGGCACATCATCAGCATGTCCTTCAAAAAAATCCTGGGCACTTTCATCCGCTAAAGAGAGTAGAAAGGTTCCGCCAGCAACACTTGTAAAGGTGACAAAATCATTGCTGTCCCAATGAAAAGGACGGCTATATACATGCCCCATACCTTTAAAGACGTTCCCTATGTCATATTGAAATTTCTGCCATAAGGATTGTTCCTCGAAACATCTCTTTTGTTGAAACTGACCTACAGAAGAAGAAGGAATTGACAACAGTATGTATAGCGGAAGCCAGCAAAAACAAAAGTTTCTCATTTTCCTTAGACTAAACTTTTTAATTTATCATTCCTTGTTTAATAATCCTTTAACCCAAATCGCTTTTGCTTTAAGGAACATTGTATTCATCATGGGATAACACTAGCTTATCTGCAAGCTCCATCTTGGGAAGTCGTTTTATATCCTTCTCTTGAAAATTTTCCATTCGACTGAGAATTCCATCCAAAATCTTGACAGCTTTATGAATATATCTTCCTTTGTTCAGCATTACACACTCTGTTTGCTGTGCCAATGCCGCATCCGTGATTTCAGATCTGGAAGGTGTTCCCTTTTTCGCCAGATTTTCCAACACCTGCGTTGCCCATACCGTAGGTATTTGTGCCGCAGCGCATATTCTCATGATTTCCTGTTGAATAGTCGCGAAGTTTTTCCACCCCGTTTCTATGGCCAAATCCCCCCTTGCTATCATCACACCTATGGTTTCCGATCGCATTGCGGACAATAAAATGGATGGAAGGTTTTCAAAGCCTTTTTGGGTTTCTATCTTTAAGATGATGCCCATAGTGGATTCGTGACTTTTCAATTCAGACAACAAATCGAATACATCCTTTTCGGTATTCACAAACGACATGTTTACCGAGTCCGCATGTTTCGCAACAAACGCAAGGTCGGTTTTGTCCTTCTCGGTAAGACCACTTATGGTAAGATTTGTATCCGGCAGATTGATTCCCTTATCGGCCTTTAACTTACCACCATTTTCCTTGGCATGAGAAATAGTTATTTCAAGTTGTTCTTTCAGAACTTTGGAAATAACTCCCTCAATTTTACCATCGTCAAAAAAAATAGGTTCTCCCTTTTGGACTTCGTCAAATATTCTAGGTAGGGTACAAGAGATGTGGGCCTTTTTAATAACTTTTCCTTTGTCGTCATAAACGGTAGGTTCCCCCTCGATTTTTTTCTTGTGCAAGATCAGGGAATCTCCCACTTTTAAGGTAATGCATCTCTCAGTAGGCATTATTTCTCCAACAACATGTTTCTTCTTTCCCTTTTTCTTCTCTCTTTCCAGAAGAATTTCCGTTCCGGTCGCAATGTAAGCCGATTCCCAGCAGAGCCCAATACGGCCTTTTTCCTTTTTTTCTTCGACCTCTATTGTACATTTTTTGCCCCTTGTATCTCTAAACCGTAGTTTATCCCCTCTTTTTAATCGGGACAACAAATGATTGTCGAAGGGTATCTTAATCAATCCATTTCCCCCAAAATGACCATCCTCAGAGTTTGCCAACCACACCATTGCCGGCTTGGTAATTCTTCCGAAATCATCACGCTCCGGACGTATGTGAACAACTTTATAACCCTCTGCAACAGGTCCTGTTCTAAGTTTAGGGCCTCCAAGATCCATCATGACCTTACACTTCTTTCGTTGACTTTGGCTCGCCAATTTCAAATTTTCAATCATTTGACCCCAAACCTCAGGATTATCATGGGCACAATTTATTCGGGCGCAGTTCATCCCATTCTTCAAAAGTTTTTTTACGAAGCCTAAATCCTGGGCCGCAGTACTCGGCAAAGTGACCATGATTCGGGTGAACCTTCGTTTTGACTTGAACCCAAAAATTTTCTTGCTCTTTTTTCTTCGATAGGTGTCGCTTTTTTTGAAATTCAAGGGTATCTTCTCTAAGGCCTGGTTTTTTTGACCCATCATATTGTCCAAATGAATCTTGATATTGGAAAGCGAATGCATAACATGGGCCTCCACTGCAACAATCTCAGGAAGATTGCATTCTCTCAACTCTTTGTTTATTTTCCTTAAATCATAGGTCCTTAAGGCTAAATAGTGCACTAGATTACGGGCACTTTCCTTATGTACTATATGGACGTTATACAAATAAGCCGCATAAATTTGTTCGAGATTTTTTGCTTTTTCAACAATCTCGCTTAACAACTCGTTGATATCCGATAATCGTTGTTGTCTTTTCGAAAGAATAGTCGCTGTGCCCACTTTTAAGTTCTTTTAAAAAATGAACCCAATTCCAAATTGAACCGCTCCCAGATTTTCATCCTCAAACCCAATCAGTCGATATCCGGCAAAAACGGGCCACTTTTCATCAATGAGATAAGTAATCCTAGGGGAGGCGTAGAAACCTCCATCATTCCCATCATTGAGACCAAAAGCATAACCTATGTCTACACCTCCTAAAAGATTTTTAACAGGAGATACACGAAAGCTCGCCGCTAACGGCAGGAACTGCAGGTCGTCAAGCTCTACATCTCCGAAGCTTTCCGTGGACAGGGTATCCCCAAAGTAGTTGGCAAACCCAGTGCTACCTCCAATGTAAAAACGATTGGAAAGCCTATGCAGATAAATAAGATCTATGCCTACATTGCTTGAATAGCTATTCTCAAAATCACCTACCGTGGCTCCTCCATTCAGGCCTATCCCAAAAAAGGATTTTTTATCTTCCTCTTGCGCTTGAAGTATAGTGCTAAACAGAGCCAGATAAAGAAACAGGGCCAATCGCCTTTTTGTGTTCATCTTTTTAAAACCAGTTTTCATTTTCATTACAATTTTTATTGACTTTCAGATTATTAAATACTTTTTATAGTATAAATTTCAGTTTCATCGAAACATCTTCCTCCCCCTTAACAAACACACACTTTTTGTAAGTGGGTTTGCCAAACTTGGTCATGTTTGAGGCCCCCACTGGTTCCTTTGGAATACCCATAAAGTTGGTGTCCAGCTCACCATTGTTGTTTTCGTCTTGGAAAAAGGTAATGGCATAACTCCCTTTTGGTACACTTTTGAACGTAAAGGAAGCCTCATTGCCGTACTCCGATACCTTCCCGACCTTAAAGGCCTTGTCCTTTTCTTTCGGAAAACCCTCTGCGTTTTCGTAAAGCATGAAGTAAATAGTTCCTTTTTGTTTCTCAATTTCTTTTATGTTCACTGTGACATTTGAAGATTGTGCACTTATAGAAAAGGACGTACACAAAAGAATAATGGTAATGATAATCGACTTTTTCATAGAAATAGATTTATATATTAATTCTTGTATTACGATGATATTTAGAGAACAAACATTGTTTTTATGGTGGTGTTCTATTATTTATCGTTGATTTCCTTCTTGAAAATTCATCCAATAATCCCTTCCGATATTCAAAAAAGGCAGTAACGAAATGCAGCATAAGTC
The DNA here is from genome assembly GCA_028284725.1 of Allomuricauda sp. Taxonomy (GTDB): domain Bacteria; phylum Bacteroidota; class Bacteroidia; order Flavobacteriales; family Flavobacteriaceae; genus Flagellimonas. The sequence continues at coordinate 25,574 of JANQRD010000268.1, forward strand.
CAAGACCGGCAAGAATGTAAAATGCCGTAAAAATTTTCGTAAAGGCCGTAGTGGGAAATAATTCGCCATAACCAACCGTAGTCAAGGTGATAACAGAGAAATAAAAGGTGTCCAGACAGCTCCAACCCTCAGAAAGTCG
>JANQRD010000226.1 GCA_028284725.1 Allomuricauda sp.
TCTTTGTAGGCATTGAATTTTTTGCGGAGTGAAACCATTTGACTTGAAAGTTCGTCCAGACCCAAAAGTGGGTAGTATTTTCCATCTTTTTCGGTAACCACAATGGTTTCCGTGCTTCCATTGCCATCAAAATCCGAAAAGAAGAGTTTCATAGGGGCACTGTCAGATGCACTAAATTTTGTATTGGATCCCCAGTTGCCCAACAAATAGTCCATATCCCCATCTCCATCCATATCAAAAGGTTGAATGGCTTGCCATAGGCCGTTAAGACTAGAATCTAATAAGGTTATCTCAGTAAAACTACCGCTGGTATTTTTATAGAACTTGGGAGCCATCCATTCCCCGACTAATATTAAGTCATCAAAACCATCGGCATCAAAATCCGACCACACGGCATCCGTGACCATCCCAACATTTTGAAATGGTAAATTCTCGATTAATTTAAAAGATCCATTTTCGTTTTCAAGGAGATAGGAATTCGGGGTTTTCCCAAAACTGGAAGTAACCGCATTGCTTCCAACAAACAGATCTAGGTCGCCATCGTTATCATAATCGTTGCTTTTGATTACGGAAGCATTTTCAAAGTAATCAGGGAGCTTTTGTTTCACAAACGATGAATCGTTTTGAATGAAATAATCATCCAACAAACGGTTGGATTTTCCCGAGAAATCAGCTCCACCAGAACCCAAGAAGACATCATCCTTTCCATCACCATTAAAATCTTTGAGCAAGGCGATTACGTCCTCCTTTACCGAATCTTTTTGAAGCTCTGGGTAGTTTTGCGCTACAAAAGTTGAGTCTTGCCGAATATAAATTTTAGATGTAGAAAACTTGGAGCCTCCAAAAAAGACATCGTCCTTGCCATCGCCGTTCAGATCCCCAAGCGCGGTAGCCGGGCCTCTGTCCGACACCCGATATGGTATGAGCTTTTCCCTATTGAAATCGATGTGATTGTCCTCGACATGGGCAAAATCAATTCCCAGATTGTCCTCCACCTTTTCAAACATTCGTTTTACTCCTTTCTTATCGGAATTGTACAAATAAGGAACCGTATTCTTTGGTTGAACTTCCAAAGTTTGGTTCACTTCAACATCTTTCAAGACCTGATAGGTTTTATCGGGCCAAACGATTTTTAACGAATCAACCTTTTGGGAACTGCCATAGCCAAAATGGATCATGGGTTCGGAGCTCGACTGGAAACCGCGGCTTGGGTAAAGCTCTTTGTATTGTAGTATGCCATTGTGAAAGGAATGCACTTTTGTTCCTAATCCAAATGGATTTTTCCCTTTGTATTTGAACCGGATTTTTAAATAATTGGCACTCTCGTCTGTTTTGTTTTCATAGATGGTGGCAGTTCGATTGATGTTTGTGGTGATCAAATCCAAATCACCATCGTTGTCCAAATCGCCATAAGCTGAAGCTGCGGAGATTAAGGTATCCTTGGTAATCCAATCGTTGGACATATTTTCAAATTGCAGGTTTCCACTGCCTTTGAAAATAGCATTGTTGACAGCACCGGAAGGCATCATGTCCAATGCTTGCTGGTCCACGAGCTTGGTGTTGTCCAGCTTTTTTTGGATCTGTTCGTTGGATATAAATCGGATGTAATCCAAATCATTGGGTCTTTTTGGAATTCCGTTGGAAACAAACAGATCTTGTTCCCCATCTTGGTCATAGTCCCCAAAAAGTGCGCTCCAGCTCCAATCCGTTGCTGCTATGCCACTGAGCAAGGCGGTTTCGAGGTAATTTCCATTTGGGCGATTCACATAGAGCATATTTCTTGTAAACTGGTAATGGTATCCATAGCGCTGGGTACGTAGGCGCTGCACCTGGATGTTGTCATCACCTTCGGAAGATTTTAAAGGAATCTCGTCTTCCGGCAACATATCCAGCGAAATCAAATCCGGCAGACCGTCATGATTTATGTCAGCCACATCGCTTCCCATGGAAAATCGACTGGTATGTCCAAAATATTTTCTGAGGCTTTCCGTGAAGGTGCCATCACCATTGTTCAAATAATAATAGTCATCCTCATGGAAATCGTTGCCCACATAAAGATCGGGGTAACCATCAAGGTTAAAATCGGAAACGGCAACCCCAAGACCGTATCCGTTGATACCGCCATAGATGCCAGCTTCCTCGCTAACCTCAGTGAACTTGTCTCCATCATTACGAAGTAATTTATCCCCGGTCTCATAATTTCTTTTATAACGTAAATCCACGCGACCAAAGGACTCTTGGGTATGCACGGCATGGTTCAGCAAGTAAATGTCCAAATCGCCATCAAGGTCATAATCCAAGAAAGATGCGGACGAACTGTACGAGTCAAAATCCAACCCATATTTAGCGGCACTTTCAGTAAAAGTGCTGTCCCCATTGTTTATGAAGAGTTCGTTGGCACCTTCAAAACCATTGATTCCAACCACAGCACATACGTAAATATCCAGAAAACCGTCCCCGTTCACATCACCCATCAAAGCGCCCGTGTTCCAAGTACTATTCCCCTGGACACCTGCTTTTTCGGAAATGTCCTCAAATTTCATCCCTCCTTTGTTCAGATAGAGCACGTTCTTTACTTGGTTTCCTGAAAAGAAAATGTCGGGAAGCCCATCATTGTTAATATCGCCCACGGCGACACCACCCCCATTGTAAAAATAGAGGTAGTCCAATATGTTGAGGTCATCCGATTCGGAAAGGGTGTTGTTAAAAGTTATCCCTGTTTCCTTTGCAGATGGATTGGAAAAAAGGGAGCCTTCCTTTTTACATCCAAAGGCAAGTACCGTCAGCAGTATTAATGTTATATGCTTATTCATTTTCTGTTTTGCTAAAAAGTAATGGAGCCGAATTGTTGATACCAATGAGGTAATGTTCCTGTCCGTTTATCTCAATTTTTTCAATGCAACGTGCTGGCCCAGGGATGTCGATGTTTACATCGTTGGCCCACTGGAATCCGGCAGCTCCAAAACGCAAAAGTATACCGTGCGATGCATCCATCCTACCCAATTGGGTGCTAATTTCATAGTTATTCCCCACCGCAAGCAGCTCTTTTTGACCGTCATTATCGAAATCATCGATCATGAAGTCATTGATAGTGGAAATCTGCGCTATTTTTGGCAGTTCTGTTTTTTTGAAAGTATTGTCCCCGAGGTTTTCAAAATAACAGCTCGAAAGCTCGTAAACCTTTTTTTGAGTTGCTGCATTAAGTTTTTCTGATTCGAAAAGGTCTTCGAGGGAAGCTTGGGCAAAACTCTCGTAGGAAAGAAATTTTTTATTCAGAAATGGCATTTGTTTCACCAGCTCATCTTTTGAGGCAAAGGGAGTTTCCTTGCCATTGTAGGAATAGGTGACCAAGGGTTCCACCGAGCCATTTTCATCGAAATCATGGCTATACAAGGTGATTGGATTTTCCTCAGAAGCTCTCAATTTACTGTTATCACCCCAGTTTCCAGCTATAAAATCCATATCGCCATCCTGATCAAAGTCATGCGCAATGACCGAGTTCCAGAAACCATGTGTCTTTTCCAAACCTGTATTTGAGATCGATTCCAGTGAAGATCCATTGTTCATTAATATTGAAATCGGCATCCAGTCTCCAACGATAATCACATCTTTAAATCCATTTCCATCCAGATCGATCCACTTCATGTCCTTTGCGTTACCGATTGCCATAAAATCAGGAGAGATTTTAGAGGTCACATCAGTAAAATTTCCCTTTCCATCATTGCTAAACAGATAATGGCGACCCGCTTTACCAAATTGATGTGGAATTTGATCGGAGGTAATGGACAGATCCAAGTCCCCGTCGTTGTCAAAGTCAACTACAGCAATATTTGACGCATTCAGTTCTATGCCTTCAAAAGCTTTGGGATTCTTTGAAAAAGTGCCGTTGTTGTTAATGTAAAGTCGAGGCTGAATTCGGTTTGAAGACCTAAATTCATTGCCTGCGCTGGCCACTACCAAATCGGGAAAGGCGTCCCCGTTGGCATCAAAAAATTGGCAGGAAACATCTTCATTGAACGCATCCTCAGCAAAAAGATCTTGTTGCACTTCCGAAAATAAGCCATCGCTGGATTGCATGAAAAGCGCCGAAGGCTGTCGTTTGGCACCCGTGATGAAAACATCCTCGGTTCCATCATTGTTAATGTCAGCTACGGCAATGGCCGGCCCTTCGTTGGTATTGGCAAACGGCACCAAAGGGTCTCTGTCAAATTCTATAGTGGGCAGTTCCTTATGTTTGAAGGAAAGCAAACTATCATTTCGGATAAAAATTGATGGTGGAACAGGCTCCTTTTCCTCATAAAAATTGCCAGAAGCATTCTTTTCCTCCAATTGAACTAATTCTCCCCTATTGATGGCTTTCAAGGTCTGATATTTTCCGTTGGGCCAAATAACCTTTAGCGAGTCCAAAATGGAATCCTTACCCATTCCAAAATGTATTTTATTCGAAACTGCCGACAGATAGCCCTTGCTCGGGAAGTGCTCTTGGGTAATCGTGCCATTGGAGGAATAGGCCTTTAGCTTGGCTCCGATCCCAAAAGTATTGGTCGGGTTTCCCTTGAGCGTAATTTGGAAGGAATTGTTAGCTGACTTTCGATTGGAGGTGTTTTCCATAATAAAGGCTTGTTCATCCACATTGTTGACCACCACATCCAAATCGCCATCGTTATCGAGATCAACGTAAACGCAGCCATTGCTAAAGGAATTTTCACTGGTTGACCATGAATCCGTCACATTTGTAAAAGATAAATCACCATTGTTTTTGAAGAAATAATTGGGAACCTTCTTTTCGGGCAATTCATTGATAAAGGCCATTTCTTCCTGTGTCATTCCATCCTCTATCTGCCTTTGGATTTTATCATTGGCGATAAAATTGATGAAATCCATGTCGTTGGTAGCTCCTTTTATGCCATTTGAAACAAACAGATCCTTGTTTCCATCATTGTCGAAATCGGCTAAAAGTGCACCCCATGACCATTCCGTGGCTGAAATGCCGCTCAAAGAAGCGATTTCACTAAAATTTTCCCCTCCCAAATTCAGATGAAGCGTATTCTGCATGTACTGGGGGGCAAATCCATTTTTCAGATATTGCTGATAGGAAGGAAAAGGATATTCAAGTCCCGAAGTTTTGTATGTTTCCAGGTTTTCGGGCAGCATATCCAAGGAGATTACATCAGCATACCCATCATTGTTGATGTCCGCTACAGCATTGCCCATGGAAAAATGGGAAGTATGGCCCAATCGCTTTTCATCTGAGGAAATGATTTCGGCAAAAGTTCCATCCTTTTGGTTGATGTAGAGGTAATCGTTCTCGAAAAAGTCATTGCCCACATAAATATCAGGATAACCATCGTTGTTGATATCGCTTATGGCCAATCCAAGACCATAGCCAATAGTACCCTGAAAAATTCCAACTTCTGAGGATACATCAACAAAATTTCCGTTGTCATTTCTAAACAAGATATCTCCTGAGAGGGAATCCACCTGCTTTCTTTTGACACCTCTGCCATAGGAACGATTTGGATTTACGGAATGATTTAGCAGGTACATGTCCAAATCGCCATCGATATCATAATCGAAAAAAGCGGCATGCGTGGAGAAACCTGAAAAATCCAGGTTGTATTTGGCCGCTTCCTCATTAAAGCTTGGCGTACCATTGGCATCCACCCCCTGATTCACATAAAGCAAGTTTTTACCTGTAATATGTTTGTATTTCCCCACCTTGCACACATAAATATCCAATAATCCATCATTGTTGATATCGACATGGGTAACTCCGGTGGTCCATCCTTCAGCATTGTCAATACCAGCCACGGTGGTGATGTCCTCAAACTCTAAATCACCCTTGTTTAGATACAGCTTATCTTGATTTTGATTGGCAGTGAAATAGAGATCTGTCAGTCCATCATTATTGAAATCCCCTGTAGCTACGCCTGCACCATTGTAATAGTATAAATAGGTGAGGATGTTCAGCTCTGGAGTATTCGAAAGCTTGTTGACGAAGTCAATTTGGGAGGTGGCTACGGGGACTTTTTGAAACAAGCTGCCGCTTTTTTCAATGCAGGAAACAAGCAGACAAACAGCCATAAATAGTATAAAAATTCCCTTTTTCATCGATTCGTCCTAAACAAGATGGAAATATAAAGAAACTCCCCTTAACATTAAAGTTAAACTGGCTTTATAACAATCTGCTTTAAAGTTTTTTCGGTTGTTTGTTGAGGGGTGCGAGAAAATAAAAAAACATTAAATTGCAAAGAATCAACTAACTAATTTTAAACATGGGAAATCTTAATATTCTGGACTATGTTGTCATAGCCCTGTATTTTTTATTGGTTTTTGGTATTGCCTGGTTTGTTACCGTAAAGGAAAAAAGTGGTGCAAGCTCCAAGGATTATTTTCTTGGCGGTCGGAATTTAGGCTGGTTCGCCATAGGCGCATCCCTTTTTGCAAGTAATATTGGTTCTGAACATTTAATAGGACTTTCAGGAGCAGGGGCACGGGGAGCTTTTCCGGAAGCTCAATTCGAAATTCTTGCAGCATTGATCCTGCTTCTATTGGGATGGATTTTTGTGCCATTCTACATTAAAAGTGGGGTGTTCACCATGCCCGAATTCCTTGAAAAGCGATACAATAAAGGTTCCAGGGTCTACCTCTCTTTGATTTCCATCATATCTTATGTGCTCACAAAGATTTCCTTTACCATTTTTGCGGGAGCGCTGGTTTTTGAAGTATTGCTTGGAATTCCGTTCTGGACAGGCGCCATCATCACTGTAATCGCAACAGGAATATATACTGTTTTTGGAGGTCTGAAAGCCGTAATCTATACCGATATGGTACAGTCCATTATCTTTATTTTGGGAGGACTGGCCGCTACCTATTTTGGTCTTCAGACCATTGGGGGTTGGGGCAATGTAGTACAGGCCATTCAGGATAATGCACCGGAAGCAGATACTTTCATGAGTCTTTGGCGAAACAAGGAATATCCCTGGACAGGGGTACTATTGGGAGCGCCAATTTTAGGGATTTGGTACTGGTGTACCGATCAGTTTATTGTACAGCGTGTTCTGTCGGCTAAAAACATAAAAGTAGCCCGTCAGGGGACTATTTTCGGTTCTGCACTAAAGTTGCTTCCGCTCTTTATTTTTGTGATTCCCGGTATTATCGCCTATGCACTTTCAGTAACCGAATTCCCTGATATGTTCACCGTGACCAACCCGATTACTGGTGAAACCAAAACTACTACGGATGCCGCATTGCCTGCACTGATTCTTCGTGTGCTGCCCATCGGATTTAAGGGGCTTGTGGTAGCTGGATTTTTAGCCGCATTGATGAGTTCTTTGTCCAGTGTTTTCAACAGTACGTCCACACTATTTACTTTTGATTTTTATAAGCAGTGGAAACCTAAAGCTTCCGAAAAAGAGCTAGTGAATGTGGGTCGAATTGCCACCGTGTTGTTGGTGATTGTTGGTCTTCTTTGGATTCCTTTCATGAGAAAGCTCACCGAAGGTGGGGGAATCTACAAATACCTTCAAAGCGTCCAAGCCTACATTTCACCTCCGATTGCAGCGGCGTTCCTTCTAGGTATTTTTTACAAGAAAATTAATGGTAAAGGAGCTCTTGCAGCTTTTTGGACGGGTTTTGTGCTGGGGATAGGTCGATTGGTTCTGGAATTTATGAGCCAAGAGGGGGGTCTTATCCTATCTGAGACATCGCTATTGGGCACATTGGTGTATATGAACTTTTTACACTATGCCATTTTCCTTTTTGTGACCAGCATCGTTATTTTGGTGGTTGTAAGTTTGGCCACGCAGAAAACGGCCAAACCAATTGAAGATGTTATGACCTATGATTACAGCAGTCCCGGGGAAAAAGGGCTGTTCAAGACCAAAGAGCTTTGGTTTACCCTTATCATTATCGCAATTGTACTTTTCTTGTGGTGGTTCTTTAGATAGTGATATATTACTCACTTAGCTCATACCATTCTACATCGGTAAGAATTTCACGCCTCCCTTTTTTCTGAGGGGCATAATTTTTTGCTAGATACTTCACTATGGCCTCCTCCTGATTACCAAGATCCCATAGATTTTGTGTCTCTTGCATCCAACGGATGGTGGCGACCCAGCCTTCCCTAGTCATACGGTTTTGGGTGACCAATTTTGCAGAATGACAGTTGGTGCAGTTTTGTATAACCTCTGTCAACCCTTCACCATCCACGAAACCCGTGGCTACGTGGATGCCATTTTCAATTTTATCTTCTACTGCAACTTCTTGCACAGGGACAATTGTGGTTTCCGTAGGCTTATTAACTAAAATGGATGGATTCAGGGCGATGTAGAGAAAAAGAAATACGACAACGCCTATCAAACCAAAAGCCATCAGCAATTGACGATAGAGTTTTCCAACCTGTTTTTTGAATTCCTTTTCTGAGGACATCATCAAACGACTTTGATTGCGATTCGGTGGCAGGCATTATTAAGGTAACCCTTCGGGTTCCATCCTGGTAAAAGCATAGGCTGACTCACCCCTTGGCTATCCGTGGCCCTTGCCCATACCTCATAATATCCTTTTTTGGGAAAGTTGTTGATTCGTGCCGAAAAATGTTGCCAAGCCAGTCTATTGATAGGTCGCTCTACCGTACATGGATTCCAAGTGGATCCAAAATCAATAGAATATTCCATTTTTGTGACCTCCAATTCTCCAGCCCAAGCATGCCCTCTTATATTCAACGCTTGACCTTCTTTAATCATAGCGCCTGATTTTGGATAGGTGATTAATGATTTTACAGGCATGGATTCAATGATGCACATGTCCTCATCTGCTACTTTTTCCCCTGGGGCAACTGGTTCGCAGGGGACTCGGTACGAAGTGCCTGTCATTTTCGAGCCATCATGAACTCGATCCCGTATGCTGATCTTATTAACCCACTTGCCCGATGCAGATGCCGGCCAACCACCAGCTACCAACCGTAATGGATGGCCATGGGCTAGGGGAATGTCCTCTCCATTCATTTGAAAGGCCAAAAGGGTTTCATCCTGTAAAGCTTTGGCCATGGGAACCCCTCTGGAAATGGGTTCTTTTTCTGGATTTCTGCTCAAATGAACGTCGGCTGCGTGATATCCGATATATACTGCATTGTTTTTGATACCAACATCTTCCAACACATCCCGCAACCGTACCCCAGTCCAATTGGCACAGGAAACTGCGCCAACGGTCCATTGATTTCCCTTGGCAGGTGGATTGAATTCACTTCGGCCATTGCCTCCACACTCCAAAGTAAGTTGATAGGTGTGGTGCTGAAACTTGGATTTCAGTTCTGCTAGTGTATAGATTTTGCTTTTTTGTACCGATTCTCCATCTATGGTCAATGTCCAATTGTCGACATCAATATTTTCAGGAATAAGACCATTATTACGGATGAACATGTATTTGTTGGAGGTCACCTTGTCATCCAACAAATGGGCCTTGGCCTCAATGTTCCAAGGTTTGTTGTTCAAGACCGTCATCCCCGTGTCCTTATTGAACAGCTTGAATGGATCGGGATCTTGCAGGGCTAAAGGTTCGTACCCTAAAGGAATTTTTGCGCCATAGACAATTTCGGAACCAATCAAGGTACTCAATGCCCCCAAAGTTCCTTTCGTAATAAAATTACGTCTCTTCATTCGTTACTTTAATGAAAAATTATGTGCAGTAGCACCAGCGATAAGGCCATGCCAATGCCGGCTTTACCCATCATAGGGGTTGCAGGTTCTGCCCGCAATTTGTCCCGTACAAAACCAGTTCTTGAGCCTAGCCAAACGATGGTAAATCCAATTAGAATCACCCACATTGCCCTGATGAAGTAGTTCATATCTGGGAAAAACTCCAAAAAGAAGAACTGCAAGGGCACAGTTGCCAAAAACCCAAACAGGGCAACACGATGTTTCGGAAATGCCAAAAAGGCTGCTGCACTGATCAATACCACAATACCACAATTGATAAAGTACCTTAATTGATTCAGCGTATGGGTAAAGGCTGCGCCGGGATCTTGAAATTTAAGATATAATAACACAATTCCGATGATAACCCCTGAGATGAAAGAAATCAAAATGGCTCTTTTTCCCGATCGTACCACTTGTTGGTCGGATGCATTTTTATTGACATACACTTTGTAAATGTCAATGGACCACAAGGTCGCCAGTGAATTGAAGGTGGAATCCACGGTACTCATCAAAGAGGCAAACAAAGCACAAAGAATCAATCCTTTTACGCCTACGGGCAGATACGTATTCACCAAATAAGGGAAAGCCGCATCGGGTTCCGGAAGGCCACCATCACCCAAAATCCCCACAAGTGCAATACCTGGGAGAATAATAATGGCCGCCATAAAATACTTCATAAGTCCGCCAACCATCAGTCCGACCTGTACATCTTTCAGACTTTTGGCGGCCAAAGATCGTTGTACTACGGATTGGTTGGCACACCAATAATTGATGTTCAACAGAAATGCTCCGAAAATATGTATCCAAGGTAGCGTATCGTGATCCGCGGGCAAGTGCAAATGCATCAAATGTCCTGTCTTTTCATATAACTGCGACCAACCACCAAGGTGATAAATGGCAATGAACATGACTACAACACCACCGGTCAAGAGGATTGCAAATTGAATTACATCTGTCCGTACAACTGCTGCCAGTCCTCCGAAATAAGTATAGGTCGCAGAAAAAAGTCCTAAAAACAAAATGAGAATCGCGATGCGAATCAAACGATCTTGATGAATGAACGACAAATAGTCCCCGAAAACCAAATCAACCGAATATGCACCCCAGAACAGTGCCGCTCCGAGAGTAATTGTGGTAAATAATAGGATGTTGGCTCCGGAATA
>JANQRD010000270.1 GCA_028284725.1 Allomuricauda sp.
TTTTCCTCACGGGCATCCATCCATTTTTTATCCTTCCAATCGTAGGGGGCGTCCCAAACCATGGAAGCCGTTTTCGGGGGCTGTTCGCAATACCTACCGAAGGGATCGGCTTTTTCCGTCCAAATGTCATTGTTGTGTGAATGGATTTTGTACTTATACTTGGTTCCTTTATCCACTCCTGGAATAAATCCCTCCCAAATACCACTTTCATCCCAACGTACATAAAGTTCATGCTCACCAGCGTTCCAATGGTTAAAATCTCCAACCACCGATACCGCTTTGGCCGATGGGGCCCAAACGGCAAAATAAGTTCCCTTCTCACCATCCACCTCGGTCAAATGTGAACCCAATTTGTCGTATAGTCTGTAGTGCTTTCCTGATTTAAAAAGATTGATATCAAAATCTGTGAAAAAGCTATGGGGAATTACCTTTGCCATGTCTAGTTGTTGTTAATTATACTCATAATGCCGCGTAGGGGAATTACCGCCCACAACGGTCTTGAATTCATTTCATACCCTAACTCATACACTGCTTTTTCGAGCATGCAGTATTCCAAAAGAAAAATCCGTTCCTGGGTATAGCCAATGTTAATGTTATGCTCTTGGATCAAATCCACATAAGTCTCCAGAAAAACACCTATGAAATAGGTATACAAAATCTCCCCAGCATGGAAAAGTTCTTCTTGACTATAGGGGTATTTATCAGGATTGTCAAAAATGGTGGCGTATACAGCGTAATGAAATGATCTAAATATGCCCGCCACATCCTTTAAAGGAGGTTGCTTCACCTTTCGATCCCGAATGGTACTTTCTGGCTCTCCTTCAAAGTCCAATAAATAAAAATCATCATTCTTTACCAATACCTGCCCTAAATGATAATCCCCATGCACCCGAAGGCGCTCCCCTTTTAATTTGGTCCAATCGAAGTTGATAAAGCGCTTTCTAATCTCATTTTTGCGTTCCAAAAACTCCTTTGCCAGATCGGCCGACATTCCTTTTAATCGACCCACATTGTTCTCAACGGTATTCAAACGGTTTTGGAACTGATACAGCAACCTGTTTTTCAGCCATACTTCATAATCTCCATTAAAATGCTCAGGGGTGAAAGCGGTGTCCTCAAACTCGGAACCCAGGGCAATGTGCATTTCCGCAGTTCGTTTTGCTAGGGTCTGAAGTTTTAAAAAGATATTGAGTCCCGCCCAGTCTATAATCTGAGGGGGAACATCGGATATTTGCAATCTTTTGAACAATTCTGTTTGGGGAAGTGCATAAACATCCAGTTTTTTACGTTCCAAACATTGAAAAATATTGTCAACCTCTTTCTGCATAAAATCCCAAGCATCTCCATCATTCGGAACCAAACTTTGCATCAAAGCAATGGTGATGTTGGCATTGTCCGAATCAATAATGCTCAGACTTCCCATATAGGCCGGAGTATTTTTATACCCTTTTTTTTCTGAAAGAAAACGACTCATTTCATAATCTGGGTTTTTATCAGCGTATATCCGCCTAAAAAACTTGATCACATATTTGTCGTTCATGATGATGGAGGTATTGCTCTGCTCCAATCCCATGAAACGGGAAGATACGTACTCGGTATCTGTAAAATCATTGCTTTTATGGTACCTGACCCTAGTTGTATCATTGGGTTCAGCGGTCATCAATCGTTCAAACACCAGTTTTCTAAAGGCATCCAGATTCAGTGCATCGATGATAAATCCATCCTGCCCGTTGAGTTTTAAGGGTAAGATGCGGTCTTTTTTGGCAAAATTCTCATCCGATACAAAAGCAATGGGCAAGAAGTAATGTTGGTAAAAGGCTTCCTCAAAGTTTATCTCCAAAATCAGTCCATAGTACACCTCACCATGTTGTTGGATCTTAAAGTGCTCCTGAAGTTCGATGTATTTTAATTTACTGGACTTTCCTCCGTACCAACGTTGCCTTACCACATAATCCTGAAGGACGGTCGACAAAAATACCTCAATGAAATTGTCATCTTCCAACAGTTGTTCCCAGGCGATAGTAAACTCGTAAGGAGGTTTCACAATAGTCTCTTGTTTGAATTAATCCTTTAAAATATGGAACAAATGGAACGGTAAATTGGGGTGCAGTTCCACAAAATTCCATTCATCGTGCCAATGGTACTCGTTCTGTGTGATTTCATCTTTGATTCGTATGCCCTGCCCATGAACGATCCCTAGCTCAAATAATGGAAGTTGCAATGAACCTTGCCGCATATATTGTGAATCCAAGCTAATCACAATAAGCATTTCATCGGTCTTGTCATCATTCCATTTGTAAAAGGCCATCATTTCGTCGTTTCCAATTTCACAAAATCGAATGTTGTTGGTCTGCTGCAGTGCTTCATGCGCATGTCGAATCTCATTTATTCTTGAAATAAGATGCGTTAACGCATTCTCAATCGACCAATCCCAATGGCGCACCTCATATTTTTCACAATCCAAGTATTCTTCCTTGTTTGGCATGGGTTCAGTGACCATATACTCAAATACAGGCCCATAAATGCCCAAATTACCGCTCAAAGTCGCAGCAAGTGCATACCGAATCAAATGCATGGACTCATTGGCCCCTTGAAGGTGATAGGGATTGATATCAGGCGTATTGGGCCAAAAATTAGGACGGTAATACTCGCGCATTTCGCTTTGGGTGAGTTCGGTGACATACTCCGTTAGATCATGTTTGCTAACCCGCCAAGTAAAATAGGTGTACGATTGGGAAAAACCCTGTTTTGCCAACTGCTGCATCACTTTGGGACGCGAAAAGGCCTCTGATAAAAACAATACATCAGGATGTTGCTTTTTGACCTCTGCAATCAACCATCCCCAAAAATAGTAGGGCTTGGTGTGCGGATTGTCTACGCGAAACACCTTAACCCCAAAGCCTATCCAATGGAGTACAATGCTCAAAAGTTCCTCCCAAAGGGCTTTGTAATCCTTTGTCTCAAAATAAAAATTGACAATATCTTGATACTTTTTTGGTGGATTTTCCGCATATTGAATCGTACCGTCCGGCCTTTTTCTAAACCATTCCGAATGCTCGGTCACATATGGATGATCGGGAGCTGCCTGAAAAGCAATGTCCATGGCAACTTCAATTCCCAAATCAGCAGCCTTTTTTACCAACCTTTTAAAATCCTTTTCGGTGCCCAATTCTGGATGAATGGATTTGTGCCCTCCCAGCTTTGATCCAATGCCCCACGGCACCCCGGAATCCCCTTTTTTGGCATTCACCGTATTGTTTTTGCCTTTCCGATTGACTTCACCTATGGGATGAATGGGTGGAAAATACAACGTATCGAAACCCATTTTAGCTATTCTGGGCAGAAGTGCCTCACAGTCCTTAAACGTACCATGGGTATCCCGCTTAGGAGATGAAGACCTTGGGAAAAACTCGTACCACGTACTGAAAACAGCTTTTTTTCGATCCACATAGACCAAAAGCTCCTTGCTCTCATTGGCGAAAAGGCGCTGGGGATGGTTCAAAAACCATTGTTTCAGTTTTTCGGAAACGGCAAATTGTACTGCTTCCTTATATTGTGCCTCGTCCTCAAATTTTGTCTGCCAATCCTTTAAAGTTTGTTTATCATTGGCCGCAACCTTCTTTGCCAAAAACTTTAAGTATTGCACCCCATCCAATAGCTCACTTTTTAGATGCTGGCCATCTTTAAGTTTTGCCTCAACACCGTGCTGCCAATTGAGTGCATAGTCAACCCAACCTTTAATCTTATAATGATAGAATCCCTGCTTTTTTACTTGGAATGTCGCCTCATACAGATCGTTTCCCAAGTGTTGCATTCTTACGTTCTTGTATTTTTTTTCATTCTCATGACGGTACAGGAGTTCCGCCTGCATCACATCGTGCCCATCGGGTAAGATATCAGCAGTAACATGCACCATATCCCCTACAACCCGCTTAATAAAAAATTCGCCGGATTCTATTTGGGGCAGCATATTATCAATAACCACCCGCTGTTGTCTGAACATAATTTAGTTTTAGTCGGTCTTTCATATAAATATAGAAATTAAACTAGGATTTTAGCGGGAATCAAAACATATTTCTTTTTGGGAATAATCACTTCGCTGAAAATTGTGGAATGCTTTTTGATTTAGGTAGCAAAACAAATGAAATGAACGCAAATCAAAAATCAAAAATCATGAATAAAATCAATACAATTTTCGGTGCATTGCTTGTATTAATTACCGTTGCTTGTGAAGGTCCGGCGGGGCCCCCAGGTTTTGACGGTGCTCCTGGAGCTCCCGGTCAAGATGGATTGGACGGCATCCAGGGTCAGGTTGTAGAAGTGGATGGCGTAAACTTCGCCTACGATACCAGCGGTAACATTTACAATGCCTTGATCACTTTTAGCGACATTACGGATTTCGAGGTTTTTGAATCCGATGCCGTTCTGGTATACCGATTTGATGGGACCATCGACCTTAGCGATGGCAGCACTGCAGATGCATGGAGCCAGATTCCCCAGAGTTTCTTCTTGCCCGAAGGCACTATCCAATATGTTTCGGCCCACACTTTTGTAGATGTTGAACTGTTCATTGATGGAAACTTTGATCTTTCCATCCTCGATACCAGCTTCACGGACAATCAATCCTTTAGGATTGTATTTGTACCCAGTGTATTTGCAAACGCCTCTAAAATGGACACTTCCAATATTTCGAATGTAATGGGAGCCCTGGGTATCGAAGAGAGTGATGTTATAAAATTGAACTTGCAATAATCCTCCAAAAAATGCTAACTTAAAGTCCTGTTGGTTTTCAACAGGACTTTTTTGTTTGGATTAAATGTGACCAAGTTTGAAAGGATTCACGCAAAAATTCGTCTATTGTTAAAAATTCGAACATGGGGAAAAAATTGCTATTAATTGCCCTTCTTATTGTAGCGGGATGTAAGGGTATTTCACAAGAAGAGAAAAAAGAAAGTAAAAAAGAGGTGGCGTATGCAGTCACCAAAACCGATGCAGAATGGAAGGCGGAATTAACGGATATGGAGTATTATGTACTTCGCAAAGCGGCCACGGAAAGTGCTTTTTCCAGTGAACTATTAAATAACAAGGAAAAAGGAACCTATGTATGTGCGGCCTGTGCTACCCCTTTGTTCCACAGTGAGCACAAATTTGATTCCGGTACCGGATGGCCCAGTTTCGACCGTGAAATTGAGGGTAATGTTGCCTACGATGTGGATTATAAGATAGGCTATCCCCGCACAGAAGAGCACTGTGCCACCTGCGGAGGCCATTTGGGGCATGTTTTTAACGATGGTCCCAGAAACACCACCGGAAAAAGGCATTGTATTAACGGTGTCGCCCTCGATTTCATCCCAGATTCCAACTAAAACGAACCAACCCCACAACCCATAATGCATGGAAAAGAAATACGGAGTGGAAAAAACCGAGAACGAGTGGAGAGCTGAACTTTCTCCAGAAGAGTATTATGTACTTCGACAAAAAGGTACGGAAAGACCTCATACGGGCGAATTCAACCTTCATTTTGAAAATGGGGATTACCACTGCAAGGCCTGCAATGCCAAACTATTTGAGAGTGAACACAAATTTGAAAGTGGCTGTGGTTGGCCCTCATTTGACGAAGCCGTAGAAGGTGCCATTGAGTATATTAGGGATACATCGCATGGTATGATTCGAACCGAAACGGTCTGCGCCAATTGCGGAAGCCATTTGGGACATGTCTTTAACGATGGTCCTAGAGAAACTACTGGACAGCGGTATTGTATCAATTCAGTAAGTATCGGTTTTGATCCTGACGAAAGTTAGGCCATTTGCCTGAAGACGCATTTTATAGGTTTCCCCTACATATAATATTGGTGTCAATTCGTGAAAATTTGTGTCAAAAATTAAATTTGAAGTAGTTTTATACTACAAACATGAATTTTCAGGAGAATTATCTAAAAAGCGTCGTTTTCGAGTTTCAGCGCTACAAATCCATGGGTGATAAGACCCTTGCCCAACTTTCTGAAGAAGAAATCGATTGGCAATTCAAGGAGAGTGACAATTCCAATTCCATTTCCATAATCGTAAAACATTTATGGGGCAACATGCTCAGTCGCTGGACCAACTTCCTCACCGAAGATGGCGAAAAAACCTGGCGGAATCGAGAAGCTGAATTTGAAGGAACCTTTACCTCAAAAAAAGAAATGCTCACGGCTTGGGAAGAAGGATGGAACTGTGTGTTCGATGCGCTGAAAGGCATCAATTCATCCAATTTCGATACGAAAGTAAAAATCAGGAATCAGGACCACACCATTGTTGAAGCCATAAACCGCCAGTTGGCACATTATGCCAGCCATGTGGGGCAAATGGTTTACCTTGGAAAAATGATCAAAGGGGATGACTGGGTCTCGCTTTCCATACCCAAAGGAGGTACG
This sequence comes from Allomuricauda sp., assembly GCA_028284725.1. Taxonomy (GTDB): domain Bacteria; phylum Bacteroidota; class Bacteroidia; order Flavobacteriales; family Flavobacteriaceae; genus Flagellimonas. Next base: position 6,414 of record JANQRD010000270.1, read on the forward strand.
GACGCCTTCAACAAAAAGATGTTTGGCAAGACCTCATCCTAACACTTTTCTTCCATTTAATCCAGAAAATCGAAATCTTGGTTTTTGGTGTTTGAATTACGTACTTTTGCACTTCATTTTTAACAGCTAAAATCAAAATCTAATGAGCAACTTCGATGTTATTGTTTTGGGTAGTGGTCCAGGTGGATACGTAACGGCAATCAGAGCCTCTCAACTTGGATTCAAGACAGCCATTGTGGAAAAAGAGAGCTTAGGTGGCGTATGTCTTAACTGGGGCTGTATCCCTACCAAAGCCCTGCTGAAGTCCGCACAGGTTTTTGAATACCTTAAACATGCCGAAGATTACGGGTTAAGTGCTAAAAAAGTAGAGCACGACTTTGATGCCGTAGTCCAAAGAAGTAGAGGTGTTGCAGATGGAATGAGCAAAGGGGTTCAATTTCTGATGAAAAAAAACAAGATTGAGGTACTCAACGGATTTGGAAAAATACAGCCCGGTAAAAAAGTTATCGTAAAAGGGGAGCATGGTGAGGCAGCAGAATACACAGCCGATCATATCATCATTGCCACTGGGGCCCGAAGCAGGGAATTGCCAAGTCTTCCACAAGATGGTAAAAAAGTTATCGGGTATCGCGAGTCCATGACACTGGAAAAGCAGCCTAAAAAGATGATCGTGGTTGGGAGCGGTGCGATCGGAATTGAGTTTGCCTACTTCTACAATGCCATGGGCACCGAAGTCACTGTAGTTGAATTTTTACCAAACATCGTTCCAGTCGAAGATGAGGACGTATCCAAACAATTGGAGCGCAGCTTTAAAAAAGCCGGAGTAAAAATCAAAACTTCTGCAGAAGTTACCCATGTTGACACTTCAGGTGAAGGTGTAAAAGCCACTGTTAAGACCGCTAAAGGAGAAGAAGTGCTCGAAGCGGATATCGTACTTTCCGCAGTCGGCATCAAAACCAACATTGAAAATATCGGCTTGGAAGATGTGGGCATCGCGGTAGATCGAGATAAAATTCTGGTGAACGATTATTACCAGACCAATATCCCTGGATACTACGCCATTGGTGATGTCACTCCCGGACAGGCTTTGGCACACGTTGCTTCCGCGGAAGGTATCCTTTGTGTTGAAAAAATAGCCGGAATGCATGTAGAACCTTTGGATTATGGTAACATCCCAGGATGTACTTACTGCTTGCCCGAGGTCGCCTCTGTCGGTTTGACCGAAAAGCAGGCCAAGGAGCAGGGCTACGACATTAAGGTCGGTAAGTTTCCATTTTCAGCTAGTGGAAAGGCCAAAGCAGCTGGTCACTCTGATGGTTTTGTAAAAGTGATCTTCGATGCTAAATACGGTGAATGGTTAGGGTGCCATATGATTGGATCCGGCGTGACCGATATGATTGCTGAGGCTGTTGTTGCAAGAAAATTAGAAACCACAGGACACGAAGTGTTAAAAGCTGTGCATCCACACCCTACCATGAGCGAAGCGGTTATGGAGGCGGTGGCCGATGCCTATGACGAAGTGATTCATTTGTAATCCTTTCCTGTGCTGAAAGTATTTAGGCTTACTGCAATTTTAGAGGGTATCTCTTACTTGCTCTTGTTCGGATTCTCTATGCCCTTAAAATATTGGGCTGGTATTTTAGAACCCAATAAGGTGGTGGGTTACATCCACGGTGGGCTTTTTATCGCCTATGTGGTCATCGCCCTGGTTTTTTGCTGGGAACGCAAGTGGAGCATTAAACGCTATATTGTTCTTTTTATCGCCTCTCTCCTACCTTTCGGGACATTTTATGCGGACAAAAAATACTTGAAGGATTTGGCAGCTTAGTTTTCGACCAGTCTGTAGATAGAGCCGTCAAAGGAGCAAATGTACAGCTCATTTGCATTGTCCACCCCAAAGGAGGAAATATTCAAACCGGATTCCACCAAAAGTTCGTTTTCAGGATTGTTTTGGGTAGCTTCAAGAGCCCAAATACGTCCTGTTATAAAATCGGCATAGACATATTTTCCGACCAAAGAAGGGACTAGGGTGCCTCTGTACACGTAACCTCCGGTGATTGACCTATCGTTGTTATCATGGTTGTACTCAAATACGGGAGAAATCAAACCTGTGTCATCACAATCTCCCATAAAACAGCGAGTACCTTCGAAAAAGTTCCAACCGTAATTGCCCCCAGCCTCAATAATATCTATTTCTTCCCGTTCGCCTTGCCCCACATCTCCTGCCCAAAGCAAGCCGGTAATCGGATCAAAACTCATACGCCAGGGGTTCCGTAATCCGTAGGCATAAATTTCCCCCCGAGTATTCACTTGATCGAAAAACGGATTGCTCGGAGGAATCGCATAATTGAAAATCGCCTGTTGATTATCCACATCGATTCGCAAAATTGCCCCCAAGAGATTCGCAAGGTTCTGTGCATGGCCATCGGGATCTCCACCAGATCCGCCATCGCCCGAAGCAATGTATAAATATCCATCTAGCCCAAAAGTCAACTGACCACCGTTATGATTTGTGAAAGGTTGTGGTATTTGCAGTAAGACAACCTCACTATTTGCATCTACGGTGTTGGAATTGAGCGGGGAAACCTGAAAACGTGATGTTATGGATAAGTCCGAATCTGGAGTGTAATTCACATAAAAGTAGCCATTGGTGGCAAAATCGGGATGAAAAGCCAATCCCAAAAGCCCCAGTTCATCAGCTTGAGTGCTCACTCTATCGCTGATGTCCAAAAATATAGTGGATTCAGAAGCATTTTCATCGTTGGAAAACACCCTTATGGTTCCACCCTGCTCTACCACAAAAATTCGATTTGTACCATCATCGGGACTTTGCAGGTCCAATGGTTGACTAAAACCGAGATTGGGAAATGCATTGACAACGGAATACGAGGTTCCGGGTGTGCCATCATCATCTGTAGATTGATTGTTAGAGTCGTCATCTCCGCAGGAGATTAAGAGGAAAAAACCCATTAGGGCAAGTGGAGCAATCTTTTTCATATCAATGTTATGGGGTTATATAAAGATACGAAAACTGCGGGCGGAGGGTCGTTAAATAAGGCTAGTTACGGCCAAGAATTACTCTAAAAAACTTTGGATGGCCAAATCATAGCTTTGAAGGCCAAAGCCCAATATTACTCCTTTCGCCCCTGAAGAAATATAGGAAATATGTCTAAAATCCTCTCTTTTGTGCGTATTGGATATATGTACCTCGACCACAGGTGTATTTATTGCTTTAACGGCATCGCCAATGCCAACAGAAGTATGTGTGTACGAAGCCGCGTTAAGTACAATGCCATCATAATCGAACCCAACTTCCTGAATCTTACTGATCAATTCGCCTTCCACGTTGGATTGGTAGTATTCCAATTCTAGTTGGGGAAACTTGCTTTTGAGCTGCTCAAAATAGTCCTCAAAGGTAGTATTGCCATATACTTCAGGCTCCCTTTTTCCCAATAGATTCAAATTTGGGCCGTTGATGATCATTACTCTCATGACCGTAAAAGTACAACATCTGTTAAAAAAGAAAAGCAGGGAATATCCCTGCTCTTTCAATTTGATGCTATTATTTCCTAGTTGAAGGCATACATCAAGCCAAAACCAAAGGCTCCGGCTTCGCCGTCGCCATTATCGCTTAACACCAATGCAGGTCTCCAATCAAAATTGACAACAATGGGTACACCATCTATTTTGAAATCAAGCCCTGCATGAGGACGAAGCGCAAAAATATTATCGGCTCCATCAAGAAGAATAACACTTGGGCCAACACCTGCATACCATCTCAGCCCATCTGCTCCCACAAACTCTTTATGAAAGGAATACAATGCTGTGATAATGGTAGCATTGTCCTCAAAACCAAGATGGGCCTGCCCCACATGTTTGTCGGAGAAAAAGTACTTTCCGCTCGGGCCAAAAAAAGTGGCGCTGTCGTACAAATCAACACCAAGACCCACCGCGCCAGTATAACTGGTTTGTGCTTTTGTGGTTAATGTGCACAAAAATGCTAGGGCAAAAACAAAAACTAATTTTTTCATTTCTAAGTATTTATGGTTACTATTTAAACATTGAAGGGCTTGTTAAAACAAGAACAAGACTCCTAAAGTTGCAATGGCAAATGTTCCATCGTTGCTCACCGCCATATACGAAGCGTTGAGTTCAGTATTCCCCGTGATATTATAACCAATCAATGGCCTATAATAAAATCCTCCTTCATTGCCAGCATTGATTCCGACTGCATAGCCTGCATCGGCACCAAACTTAAAATGGTACGTCGGGTAAATCCGCACCGAGGCCGCCACAGGCAAAAACTGAATGTCCTCAAACTCTGCTTCAATAGTGATTCCTCCACCAGAAACTGTTTGGGTATCACCAAAAGCGTTTATAAATCCTGTGGCCAAACCAGCGTCCAGTAATTCAGAAACACCCCAGTGATAAGCAACATCCACCCCAATTGAAAAACTGGATGCATCTCCGGCATCGCCAACAGGCAAACCAGCGTTAAGCCCAGCTTTAAAGTTAGTGCGATCTACTTGCCCCCATGAGGCAAAACTTGCAATACATACGGCTACAGCCACTAAAAAAGTCTTTTTCATGTTTGTTAAATTTATCAAAAGGTAAAACGCACCTCTGATAAATATAGTATCGGCAAATGTTAAAAAACCAATACACAAACCAAATCTTTTGCCCTTAGGGGCTGCCTCCATTTCGTGATGAATTTATCCAAAGCGAATGTCTTTTCTGATATCAAATTGATCAATATGGAATATCAATTGACCGTTACAACTAAAGAATCGAAATACAAATTGTAGTTATCTTTAAGGTATGAACTGGAAACAGGCGTTGCAGGATTATCAGCATTATTTAAGAATTGAACGGGGACTTTCTGAAAATTCGATTTCCAGCTATTCGCAGGATCTTCAAAAGCTCATTGATTATCTCAAAGAGCACAAAACCTCGGAATCTCCTGTCAAAATTGGCCAAGAGACCCTCCAAGAATTCGTTTACAGTACGGCAAAAACCGTAAATCCCAGAAGTCAAGCGCGTATGATCTCGGGATTGAAAGGTTTTTTCAATTATTTGATTTTTGAGGACTACAGGCCCGACAATCCATTGGATTTGATCGATACTCCCAAAATTGGAAGAAAGCTACCGGATACCCTTTCCAACTCCGAAATCGACAAACTTATCGCTGCCATCGATTTGTCCAAACCAGAAGGTGAGCGCAATCGGGCCATGTTGGAAACCCTGTATGGATGTGGACTACGAGTATCCGAGCTTGTCAACTTAAAGCTGTCTGATCTTTTTTTTGATGAAGATTTTATTCTGGTCACGGGCAAGGGGAACAAGCAACGGTTTGTGCCGATTACCAAAGTCAACAAAAAATATATTGATATTTACCGCTACGAGATTCGAGTTCATTTGCAAATTCGAAAAGGACACGAGGATTTTCTGTTCTTAAATCGCAGAGGCAAACAACTCACTAGAGCGATGATATTTACCATCATCAAACAATTGGCGGAAAAAATCAACCTTAACAAAAGCATTAGTCCACATACTTTTCGGCATTCGTTCGCCACTCACTTGTTGGAAGGTGGTGCAGATCTCAGGGCCATTCAGCAGATGCTGGGACATGAGAGTATCACCACCACCGAGGTTTATATGCATGTTGACCGTAGCCATTTGGCCAAGGTACTGCACAATTTTCATCCAAGAAAACTGGAAGAAGAAAAAGAAATAGAAAACTAGAATTTTAACCGGGTGCCCAATTCCAGCCGGGTTTTCCCTTTGGGAAATCCTACTTTGTGAAATTCTTGCTTGCCAACAGGCTGAACCAATCTAGCCTCCATAGACCAGCTTGGCTGAATATCATGCCCCACTCCAAAAAAGACCTCCTGAAGAGGTGTTGGATTGGGTCTTCCACTACCCTTGTTCAAAAGGTCCCATTCCAATTGATATCCACCTAATAAATAAGACTTTTCGCTGAAGTATTGTTTAAATTGGATGGGCACATTGAACCGATCGGCAAAGTACGTTCTGTAATGGTCTCCCCCTATGCTGATTTCAGTTCCCTCAGCCAATGGAAAGTGTATTCTGAACCAAGCGTAGTTGGAAACAGGGTCGAATTGTGGGTAGTCGTGCCCATCAATATAAATTGATGGTTTTTCTTTTGTTGAGGAGGGATTTCCTGTGGTTTGTCCGAAACACCAAGATCCAAACGCCAAGGAAACCATCAAAACAGATTTGGGAAAATGAGCCGCCATGGTTGCTATTTGTGTATAAGATACCTCAACTTCTTTTTACCCTTGAATGATTTTGCGAAATTTTAACCAAAATCCGGCCCCAAAAAAACGAGCAATCGATTCAAAAAAGAGTTTAAATTTGAAATCTTAAAATTTTAGCTCAATGGAACCCAATCAGCGAAAGTGGTGGAAAGAAGGAGTCGTATACCAAGTTTATCCTAGAAGTTTTCAAGACACAACCGGAAACGGTGTCGGAGACATCCAAGGAATTATAAAGCGCTTGGATTACATCAAAAGTCTTGGTATCGATATTATTTGGTTATCTCCTGTGTACAAATCCCCCAATGATGACAATGGGTATGACATCAGTGATTATCGTGCCATCATGGAAGAGTTTGGAACGATGTCCGATTTTGACGAACTCCTCGAAGAAATGCACGCTCGTGATTTGAAGCTCGTAATGGATCTTGTAGTGAACCATACCAGCGACGAGCATCATTGGTTCAAAGAATCCAGAAAGTCGAGGGACAATCCCTACCGGGATTACTATCATTGGTGGCCAGCCGAAAAAGGCACTCCTCCCAAGCGGTTTAGTTATTTTGATGTGGATGGAAATGCCTGGAAGTATGATGAGCTTACCGATAGCTATTACCTCCACTACTTTTCAATAAAACAGCCTGACCTAAAATGGGAAAACCCAAAAGTGCGCCAGGAAATTTACGATATGATGCATTTTTGGTTCAAAAAGGGGATTGACGGCTTCCGCATGGATGTAATCCCTTTTATTTCCAAAGACACGGACTATCCGGAACTCCCGGTCGAGTACAACGGCAACTATGTTCCCTTTTATGCCAATGGCCCCCGATTACATGAGTATTTGCATGAAATGAATCAAGAGGTCCTAAGCAAATATGACATCATGACGGTTGGAGAAACCCCCGGGGTCTCACGAGACCAAGCGTTGCTTTTTGTGGATGAGGATCGGGAAGAACTTAATATGTTCTTTCATTTTGAACTGATGTCCTTAGATCGTGATGGGGATGAGGTGTTTTGGATGCGAAAAGACCGTTGGAAACTGACCGAGTTCAAAAAAATCCATTCGGATTGGGATGCAACCTTTGCTGAAAAAGGTTGGGGCAGTATGTTCTTGAGCAATCATGATAATCCACGGACGGTCAGCCGTTGGGGTAATGATTCCGAAGAACATTGGCATCATTCAGCGACCATGCTGCAAACATTTTTGCTCACCATGAAAGGTACCCCCTATTTTTATTACGGGGACGAAATTGGAATGACCAACATCCGCTTTGATAACATTGAGGACTATCAGGACATCAATACACTGAACCGTTACGAACTCCTCAAGGAACAAGGAGTGGAATTGGACGCTTTTATCGCCAACGAAAAAGAGGCCAGCCGGGATAATGGGCGTACCCCAATGCAATGGGACAGTACTGAAAATGCTGGTTTTTCTGAAGAAAAACCATGGTTAAAGGTGCATCCAAACCATAAAGAGGGGCTCAATGTGGCCGATCAAGAAAAAGATGAAAGTTCCGTGCTGAACTATTTCAAGAAAATGGTACAGTTACGAAAAAATCACTTAGGATTGGTCTATGGGGATTACAAACTACTTCTGAAAGATAATGAACAGGTGTATGCCTATACTCGTACCCTAGAAGACGAAAAATACCTTGTTTTATTAAGTTTTTCTACTGAAACAGCGAAGGTTGAGATAGAGGAAGCTGAAAACACCTCCGTGGAGCTTTTACTTTCCAATGATGGACATAGCGCACATCGAGGGGGTAACGGCTTCGAGTTGAAACCGTATCAAGCTTGTGTGTATAAGCTCAACTAGCTGACCGCTTTTCTGGATTTAGAAACTTGATATGTTTTTTTGAACGGCCTGATGATTAATCGAGCCTCGCGGTCAAATCGGATGTAATTATACACCCAATTGATGAAAACAACCACTCTATTTCGAAAGCCAATTAAAAAGTAGAGGTGTACAAACATCCACACGAACCAAGCAAACACGCCCTGGAACTTGAACTTCGGCAAATCCACCACAGCTTTGTTACGGCCCACGGTGGCCATACTTCCCTTGTCTCGGTACACAAAAGGTTTCATAGGTTTATTTTCAACAAGTTTCACCAAGTTTTCACCTAGATTCTCTCCCTGTTGAATGGCTGGCTGTGCCATCATGGGATGCCCGTGAGGAAACGCCTCGGTTTCCATCTGACCCACATCACCAATGGCAAAAATTTCTTGGAATCCTTCAACCTGATGAAACCGGTTCACTTTTAACCGATTGCCCCTGCAAAGCAAATCATCCGCATCCAGTCCTTTAATACAAACCGCTTTGACCCCTGCGGCCCATACCAAGGTAGCGGCTTCAAATGAGATATCGGTATCCGTAGTAACATGTTTCCCATCATAATCTGTAACACGGATGTCCTTCCAAACATGCACCCCAAGTCCTTCCAAAAAGCGTTCCGCCTTGCTGGATGCGATCTCGCTCATGGCGGGTAAAATCCGGTCGCTCCCCTGTACTAGATTGATCTGTGCCCTTCGCGTATCCAAATCGGGATAATCTTTGGGCAGAATCCCCTTCTTAATTTCTGCTAAAGCACCTGCCAATTCCACGCCCGTAGGGCCTCCGCCTACAATCACAAAATTCATTAGGGCATCACGCTCGTGCAAATCATCGGTGAGCAAAGCTTGCTCAAAATTTTCCAAAATCAAGCTTCGAAGATTCAACGACTGGGGAATGGTCTTCATCGCCATCCCTTTTTCCTCAATATTTTTATTTCCGAAGTAATTCGTCTCCGTACCTGTTGCAATGACCAGGTAATCATATTGGATATCACCAATATTGGTTTCGAGCTTTCGCAATGCTGTATCGATCCGGGACACCTCAGCCAATCTAAAGTAAAAATTAGGATACCCCTGCAGTACCTTCCGAATGGGATATGCGATGGAATCCGGTTCTAAACCACCTGTGGAAACCTGGTACAATAGTGGTTGAAAGGTATGGTAGTTGTGCTTGTCCAACAACACTACCTGAATGTCCTTTTTGGATAATTTTTTAGCTAAGGCTATGCCCCCAAAACCGCCACCTATTACGATGACCCTGGGGAAACTGGATTGCGGAATATTCATGCTTGACATTACTACAAATTTACGCATTCCTGTAGTGGCAGAGGGGCTTTTCAGTCAGCTTTTTTAGTATCTTTAAATTAGGTGGTCAGACATCAAAACAAATCGGAATTTTAGACTAAACTGTAACAAAAAAGGCATTCTGGGTACAAATACAGCAAACTTACCAACCTTAGTGAATAAAGAACTGGAACATCGCTTTGTAACGGAGCTTGAAGACAATCAGAACATTGTGCATAAAGTGTGTAGTCTCTATACCAACGATAGGGACTCCCACAATGATCTGTTCCAGGAAATTACCATACAGCTATGGAAAGCCTATCCAAAGTTTAGGGGAGATGCAAAATTTAGCACCTGGATGTACCGGGTAGCTTTGAACACCGCTATTACATTGTATAGGAAATCGAAGAAGAAAGTACAGACACAGGACTATGATTCGGTAATTTTTAAGATCAAGACCGACGAATATGATGACACGCAGGAACAACAGTTAAAGTTGATGTACAACGCGATAAAGCAGTTGGGCGATATTGATAAAGCATTGGTGTTTTTATACCTGGAAGACAAGGATTACTCTGAAATCTCCGAAACCCTGGGTATAACCGAAGTCAATGCGAGGGTAAAAATGAATAGGGTAAAAAACAAATTAAGAACCATATTAAATCCTTAAGACATGGTGGATGAATTGGAACTCTTAAAGAAAGATTGGCAAAAAAAGGAAGCAAACCTTCCTAAGCTGTCTTACGACGAAATTTATAAGATGATCTGGAAAAAATCATCTTCCATTGTAAAATGGATCTTTTATATCAGCATATTGGAGTTTGTGATACCCCATCTGCTCTATCTGGTTCCGTCAATGCGGAACAATTTGGACATTTATGCCAATCTCGGGTTGACCAATGTAGTGCTTGTGGTCAGCATTGTGCAGTATCTGGTTGTTTTCTACTTCATTTACCTCTTTTACAAAAGATATCGGGAGATCTCCGTGCTCGACAGCGCAAAACAACTGACTTCCAATATTCTAAGGACACGAAAAACTGTAAAATACTACGTCATTTTCTCCCTGTCCATGGTATTGCTCACTTTTGCCATGTTGACCGTTGGCGTATACTTCAGCGACAACATAGTGGACACTTTGGGGTTAGGCAACCAACTGGCCTCCATGCCTTTGGAAAAGGTCAAACTTATCATCATGGCTAGTTTTGCCATACTGGGCGTTGTATTCACTCTGGTCTTCGGGGGAATTTACTTTTTGTTGTACGGGCTATTGACCCGAAAACTGCGAAGAAACTATAAAGAACTCCAAAAATTGGAAGTTTAATTACCCTTGTAACTGTATCGCCTTTTTTCATGCTCCGCCTCGTAGGCCGCAAGTTCCTCTTGGGGAATAACCTTTAAAAATGAAGGGTGCTGTTCAATGGCGTACTCCAATTTCTCCAATATGGAGTCAATGGATTCGTTGTCGTAATCGATTTCCAAAGGAGCTTTAATTTGCATGGATTGAAGAATCCCTTTCTTTTTTACGCGAAGTCCTTTTTTATCAAAAGAGCGCCTAAATCCATCAATCACAACCGGAACCACAACAGGCTTATACCGTTTGATGATATGTGCTGTCCCCTTGCGCAAGGGTTTCCACGGAGTGGTTGTTCCCTGGGGAAAGGTAATCACCCAACCATCATCCAACGCTTTTGCTATATTGCTGATATCGCTGAACTTCACCTGACGGTTAACATCCTGTCCATCAGCCCTCCAGGTCCTTTCGATACTGATGGAGCCCGCATAGGCCAATATTTTGGTGAGTACACTTTTTTTCATTGTCTCCTTGGCCGCTACATAGTAAATGTTCAGTTTAGGCCTCCAGAGATAACCTAAATTCTTGATGCTGTCCTCACGTCCGCTTAAACTAGCATTGAACACATGGAACATGGCCACCACATCGGCAAAATACGTTTGGTGGTTGCTTACGAAAAGTACATTAGTTTCAGGTAAATCCCGTATGATCTGGGAACCTTCTATCTCCAATGTATTGAATCCTTTGTAACGTTGGTGGGTAATCATTCCGGCGATTCTGATCAGCCAGCGTTTCAAAAATAAAATATGCCCAAAAGGATTTTCTTTAAAAAGACCCATGTATTTATGAGGTGTTACAAGCTAATTTACAAAATACGCATCAAAGCACTTGTTCCAAAAGTTCCTTGATTTCGCTCATCATCATTGCAGTGGCTCCCCAAACGGTATAACCATTTAATTTATAAGCAGGTACATCGATACTTTTGGCGTACGAAGTGGTTAATTTTTCTTCAATATGATTGGAATTGTCCAAAAAATCCCGCAAATATACCTCAACCAACGTTTCCACCTCGCTTTCTTGAATGACAAAAGGTCTAGGATTTGGGTAAATCCCCATAAATGGACGCACCAAAAAATTGCTGGGCGGAATGTAGACCTCGCTCAATTCCCGTAGTACCTCAACTTCCCGTGATGGAACACCCACTTCCTCCTCGGTCTCCCGTAGAGCCGTCTCCAAAATGTCCTTGTCTCCTTCTTCTTCCTTCCCTCCAGGAAAACCTATCTGATTGGAATGGACCCCTTCATACGTTTTGCGCAAAATCAAAAGCATTCTTGTTTCCGCATCCATATCTGGATAAAAAAGTGCCATCACCCCCGCCCTTTTGGGGTTCATCTTACGGATGTCGTTGGATTTCAACCATTGAATCCGCATAAGCGGAGACATTTTATCGTGCGAATCGCTGCCGGGTAGTGGCAGATTTTTTATTTTTAAAGCTTGTTGATAAAATTCTTTAAAATCCATGTTGATCAAACCATCAGCAATAGCTGCAAGTATACTATTATTTTTTATGGTCTCTTGTGGAGAATCCCCAAAAAAGGAATCCCCAACAGCTAAAGAAGCCGTTACAAAATCGGATTCCTTACAACAAGAAATCGATACCACCACAGTTAAAGAGATTCTTGAAGAGGAGAAGGAAGAGGCATTCGTCTTGGATGAGGAAAATGCCATTGATTTCTTTTTTAACTACGCCAAGGATTTAAAAGAAAACAGGGTACGGCTTACAACAAGCATGGGCAGTTTTACCGTGCTACTTTACGACAATGTACCCTATCACAAGGCCAACTTCATCTATCTGGCCAGAAAGGGATATTTTGACAATACGCAATTTCACAGGGTAGTGAAAGATTTTATTATCCAAGGGGGCAACTCTGACGATAGGGAAACTTCCAAAAAAAGACGCTTAATCGGAAGATACCTACTTCCCCCCGATGCAAAAAAGGGATATAAACACCATCGTGGTACCATTTCAATGCCCAGTAGTGAGCGAAATAATCCCCATAAATTGGCATCTCCTTATGAATTTTTTATTGTGGTGACCAAACCGGGCTCTTACCATTTGGATGGTTCTTACACCCCTTTTGGAAGGGTCATTGAAGGCATGGATGTGGTGGATGCCATAAACAATGTTCCCGTTGGTGATGGGGATTGGCCCTGGCAAAATGTCTACATCCTGAAAGCTGAGGTACTATAATTAGGTTTCTTTCTTGTAGATGTTTGGAAGACGGATTCCAAACCTTACAGCCAAGATCCGCAGGACGATAACCACCAAAATGGCAGCTCCAAAAGCGTAGCTATCCGGAATTGGTAATAGCACAAAAAGAAAATAGCTGGCCCCTCCAGCTATACAGGCCGTGGCGTATATCTCCTTTCTAAAAATCACAGGAATCTCATTACATAAAATATCCCGGATCACACCTCCAAAACTTGCGGTCATTGTACCCAGAGCGATGCACATTACAGGTAACAATCCAGCTTGAAGGCCTTTTTCAATTCCCACCATGGTATAGAGTCCAATACCAATGGTATCGAACAAAAACAATGAAGTGCGAAGATATTTCAAGTGATTGGCAAAGATGATACTGAAGAAAACGGTAATCAAAATGGTGGTGACATAGGTAAGATCACGCATCCAAATCACTGGCGTATTGCCGATAAGCAAATCACGAAGTGTACCTCCGCCGATTGATGTCACAAAGGCGATGATGACTACCCCAAAGAGATCCAATCGCTTTTCCATGGCCACCAAAACACCGGATACAGCGAACGCCGCAGTACCTAAAATATCCATAGTCAGATAAAACATGGGCTACAGATTTTGTGTGTAATAATTGTAGTCCTTAATAATCACATCCACGAAATCAATAGGTTGTAAGGTGGTGGAACTTATCCCGGTAACCTCCTTAATGCGTTTGTCCAATGAAATAATAACGTTATGATTACCATTATACCTGGATTTATCATACAGTTCCTTTATGGTCTGCATTTCGGAATCCTTGAACACGGTAACCTGTGGAAATTGGGGTTTGTAATCTAGTGGTAGCTCCCTCAGCAAGGTATCTTTTAAGGACACCTTTTTCTTTTCACTGATTACCGTAGTTCCGGCTGCGATGTCCCCGATACGTTGCCCCTTGCCCCGAATCAAAATGGTAAGGACAGCGCCGCCACCCGAAGTCAAGCTAACATCGATAATCCGTAACACCCAACGCACAAAATAATTGGCAAAACTTGGTTTTGAGCCATCCAGTTTAACAACCCGTAAGGACATTAACCCCTTTCCTATGGTCTTCCCATCCGAGAAGGTCTCAAATAACAAATAATACAAAAATGCAGGTAGGCTCAACACCAAATAATAGGCCCATTGATCATCCAAATCCAGTTCCAATGAAATCAATAAAACGATAACCAAAATCAAATAGGCCAATATCACAAAGCTATCAATAAGATAGGCCAACATGCGCTCCCCCAAATTGGAGGTGTTTTGGTTGATGGTTATATTTTGGGCAGTTTCTATTTGAAATTGATCCATATTTTAGTTTCTTTACTTGTAAACCAAAAGTTTTAATGCGAGAGGCTGCTTTTGTAAAGCAAAATAAGGACAAATGGGCTGCTTTTGAAAATGTTTTGAACAACAAAAGCCAGCTTCGTCCCGATGAACTTTCGGACCTCTACATTGAAATCACCGACCATCTGAGTTACGCTAAAACCTTTTATCCAAGGAGTAATACCGAATTTTATCTGAACTCCCTGGCCTCCCAAGCGCATCAAAAAATCTATAAAACAAAACGGGAATCAAAGAACCGTATTGTGACCTTTTGGAAAACTGAGTTTCCCGGTATGTTCCATCAACATCATCGCGAGTTGTTAATTTCGTTCTTAGTGTTTTCCTTTTTTGTACTGGTTGGTGCCTTCTCATCCGCCAACGAGGGGGATTTTGTGCGTTCCATTTTGGGCAACGGTTACGTTAATATGACGTTGGAAAACATTGAAAAGGGAGATCCAATGGCCGTATACAAGCAACAAGGGGAATTCAACATGTTTTTGGGCATTACCATCAACAACATTAAAGTCGCCATTTATGCCTTTGCCCTTGGTATTTTTTTGGGTGTGGGGACATTGTACATCATGCTCCAGAACGGTATCATGCTGGGTAGTTTCCAATACTTTTTTTATGAAAAAGGGCTACTTTGGGAGTCGGTCCGAACCATTTGGATTCATGGTACTATCGAAATCTCTGTAATCATTATTGCTGGATGTGCTGGACTGGTCTTGGCCAATGGAATCCTGTTTCCTGGTACTTACACCCGATTGGAATCATTCAAAAGAGGCGTAAAAAACGGATTGAAAATCATGATCAGTACCGTACCCTTTTTTATAATAGCCGGTTTTTTGGAAGGCTTTGTCACCCGGCATACCGAAATGCCCGATTGGCTTGCCATATTGATTATTTCCGGCTCCTTGTTCCTAATTGTATTTTACTACATCATTTATCCTAACCAACTGAAAAGAAAAGCAAAACATGCAACAACAGAAGTACATTGAATTTAAAAAACAGCGGGAATTAGGCGAGATTTTGTCCGATTCTTTTGCATTTATGCGTAACCAATTCAAACCTTTTTTTAGCGCGATTCTAAAAATCGTGGGGCCGTATTTATTGGTGATGTTGGTCTCATTGGGGCTCTACTACTATTTTATTGGGAATTTGGCCAGTTTGGGCGCGGGAGGTTCCAACGATTTTGTAAGTCCATTGTTGATGATTCTGGTATTCTTCCTCTTTTTTATAAGCATCATCGCCGCCTATGTAATGGCGCAGGCCACCGTGCTATTTTACATCAAATCATACGCCAACAACAAGGGTACCACAGATTTTGATGAAATCAAAAAGAACGTTTATGCCAATTTTTGGAACTTTATAGGATTGGGGTTTTTGGTGGGACTTTCCGTAGGGGTGGGTTTTATGCTATGTTTCATTCCCGGAATTTACCTTTACCCGGTTTTGGCGCTTTCCTTTAGCATTATGGTGTTCAACCAAAAGGGTATTTCCGACTCCTATCAATACAGCTTCACACTGATCAAGGACAACTGGTGGATCACCTTCGCTACCTTGTTGGTGATTGGAATCATAGTCGGGGTTGCAGGTTATGCCTTCAATATTCCCGCTTACATTTATATGTTCATCAAAATGGGTACAAGTGCAGGCGAAGTGGATGCCCTTGGATTTGGTGGTGGTATTTTCGATCCCATATACATCCTATTGAATCTTCTCGCCGTAACGGTACAATTTCTTTTGAACATCATCACCTTGGTCGCAAGCGTACTCATTTATTTCAACCTCAACGAAAAGAAAAACTTTACGGGCACCTACGAACGGATAGAGAATTTAGGGAAATCGACAGAGGGTTAAATGCAGAAAGTACTGCTTTTTGGAGTTTTTGTATTGCTTTGGAGCCTTGGTTTCGGGCAAAACGATTCCATTGTCCAATATGACAACTCCAGAATCAGTCCCCTGGAAATCACTGAAGATGATTTAAAGCCCTATTGGGAAGACGAAAGTTTTGACTACGAGGTCGTAAAACAGGAAAATGGCTGGTGGACCAGCATTAAAAACTGGCTGTACAATATTTTAAGACGCTTTTTTGAATGGATCTTTGGTGTGGAGGAAGCCACAGGCTATGTAGAAGGCTTTTTTAGAATAGTGCCATACCTACTTCTGGGAATTCTGCTCTTTCTCATCATTCGCTTTTTCATCAAAACAAAGACACGCTCGTTAATTTTCAGTCAGCAAAATCCCAATATGGTTTCGCTTTCCGAAGAAGAACGGATCATCAAAACCCAGGACATCCAGCAACTAATCAATAACGCACTGGCTGAAAAGAACTACCGTTTGGCCATCCGATACTATTATCTATATATCCTGAAACTGCTTTCGGAGCGAGAGCTTATAGACTGGAAGCGTCAAAAAACAAACGACGATTACATTGATGAACTTTCGGGAAGTGTTTTAAAGAACCCCTTTACAAGGGCCACACTACTATACGATTACATTTGGTATGGTGAGTTCAACATTGATCAAGAACGATATCGTAGGGCGGAGGATGTATTCGATTCATTGAAAAAAGCAATTGCCACTGATGTCTAAAACAGGTTGGACATATATGATCTTAAGTGTGCTAACCATCGGGTTTATTCTGCTCATGGAATATAGCAAACCCAAAAAGATCAATTGGTTTCCCTCTTATGTCTCGCACCACAAAATTCCCTATGGCACCTATGTACTCAATGATCTGTTGACCCATTTCTTTGCAGAAAGGGTAAAGCAAGTTCATAAACCACCTTTTGAACTGCTGAGCAGGGATGGCAACCTGCGGGGAACCTACTTTTTTGCCAATGAGCACATTTCATTTGGTGAGACCGAGCTTAATGCACTTTTAGATTGGGTGGATCAGGGAAATACTGTTTTTATTGCGTCCAATGGTTTTGAAGGTCCGTTGTTGGACACTCTTAATCTCGAACAATACAGCATATACAACGGGCACAATTTAAAACCAAAGTTCTACCATCAATTGGTGAATCCAGATTTGGATAACAAAACGGTTTCCTTTGAGAAGGATTATTACACCCTGACTTTCAGCGCAATTGACACGCTAAATACTTCAGTTCTTGGCGAAGTGTATGCTGAGGCGGACAGTACGGAGAGCATTGTCAAACAAATCAATGTTATCAAACAGCCTTTTGGCAATGGTGAAATTGTGCTGTCCACATTTCCGAAAGCCTTCACCAATTACTTTATCCTAAAGGATAACAATAGGGATTACACCGCTGGACTTTTGTCTTACCTAAAGGGAGATGGCGACCTATTTGTGGATAATTTCCACAAAACTGGGAAATCACGGTACACTTCCCCAATGTACCTTTTTCTGAATACCAAGGAGTTTAAATGGGCGTATTATTTGGTATTGATAGGCACCCTGATCTATGTGATTTTTGAAGGCAAACGGAAGCAACGTGCGATTCCTGTAGTGACCCCGTTAAAGAATCAGACTTTGGCATTTACCCGGACCATCGCCGATATGTATTTTGAAAAAGGGGAACAAAAACAGATTACCGAACACAAAATCAGCTACTTTTTGGAATATCTTCGGTCCCGTTTACACGTCTCCACCCAAGATCTGGATGAAGCCTTTCTGAAGAAATTGGCCATCCGAAGCAACAACGATTTTGAGGATGTTAAAGCGCTGTTCGACCTCATTAAAAAATTACAGCCCCAGCAGGGTATAACAGATTCCGAATTGCAAGAATTGAACAAAAAAATAGAAGCATTTAAAGCGAACGTTGATGGAAAATAACGATTTGAACTTTGATAACAGGGTTCCCCTTGAAGAGTTAAAGATTACAGTGGAACAGATCAAACAAGAGCTTGCCCAAGTTATTGTGGGACAGCACAATTTTATGGAACTGCTCATTGTATCGGTCTTGGTAGATGGCCACGCGCTGATCGAAGGTGTCCCTGGTATCGCAAAAACAGTAACGGCCAAATTATTTGCAAAAACCCTAAAAACGGGGTTCAGCCGCATACAGTTTACACCAGACCTGATGCCGAGTGATATTTTGGGAACATCGGTGTTCAATGTTAAAAACTCCGAATTTGAGTTCAAGAAAGGGCCTATTTTTTCCAATGTCATTCTTATTGATGAAATCAACCGTGCCCCAGCCAAAACCCAGGCAGCCCTGTTCGAGACCATGGAAGAACGCCAAGCTACAGTAGATGGAACCACCTACCCTATGGCCGAACCGTTTATGGTGCTGGCTACCCAGAATCCCATTGAGCAAGAAGGAACCTATGCGCTTCCAGAAGCCCAATTGGATCGGTTTATCTTTAAGATTAAGGTGGATTACCCATCAGTCGAGGAAGAGGTGAAAATCGTACAAACCCATCATGAGCGCAAAGGTGAAAAACCCCAGGACAAAATAAAGGCGGTGCTTACGCCCAAAAAACTGGCTGAATTCAAAAAGAACATCCATGATATCATCGTTGAGGAAAAAATCATCAATTACATTGCCAATATCATAACAAGTACGCGAAATCATCCCCATCTGTATTTGGGCGCTTCCCCAAGGGCGTCCATTGCCACTTTGGCGACATCAAAAGCTTTTGCCGCAATTTCAGGAAGGGATTTTGTGATTCCTGAAGATGTAAAAAAGGCATTGGTGCCTGTGCTCAATCATAGGGTCATCCTCACCCCTGAAAGAGAAATGGAAGGGATGACCACGGAAAATGTGATCCACATGATCATGGAATCGGTTGAAATCCCAAGATAAGCATGCGATTTTTTAAATCGTTTTACATACACAACACATTTTTTCGGTATATCGCCGTGCTTGCGGCTTGCTTTGTCATTTCATATTGGGAACCTACGCTCTATCCCATCTGTTGGATATTGGTCTTCTTGCTGTTAGGGCTTTTTGTATTCGATAGTTTTTGGCTCTTCAGCATCCCAAATCCCATTTCAGCCCAAAGAAATCTTCCCCAAAAGCTTTCCAATAGCGACTACAATACGCTGTTTGTTCATATTTCTTCTAATTATCCTTTTAAGGTCGGGCTTTCTATTATTGATGAACTGCCTATTCAGTTCCAAAAAAGGGATTTCGAGCATAAAATATTTCTTCAAAAAGGAGAAAAACACGAGTTCGACTATGCCGTTAGGCCTGTGGAGCGTGGCGAATATGTTTTTGGGAATTTAAATGTCTATGTTTCTTCTCCATTATGTATTGTAAAGCGGCGCTTTGTCTTCCAAAAAGATCAAATGGTTCCCGTTTACCCATCAATCATTCAGATGCAGCAATACGATTTTTTGGCCATCAGCAATCGTTTGACGGAATTTGGGTTAAAAAAAATACGTCGTATCGGACATACCCAAGAGTTTGAACAGATCAAGGAATATATTAAAGGGGACGATATTCGCACCATTAACTGGAAGGCAACAGCGAAAAAAAGCCAATTGATGGTCAATCAGTACCAGGATGAAAAATCCCAACCCATTTACTCGATCATCGACACGGGAAGGGTTATGAAAATGCCTTTCAATGGCTTAAAACTGTTGGACTACGCGATAAATTCCACTTTAGCCTTTTCCAACGTCGCACTCAAAAGAAACGATAAAACTGGATTGATTACCTTTTCCAAGAACATTGAATCTTTTGTTCCTGCGGTTCAAAAAATATCCCATCTCAACACCATTCTGGAAAAGCTATACAACATCACCACAGAGTTTACCGATTCGGATTTTGGACTGCTTTATGCACACATCAAACGAAAAGTCAACCAAAGAAGTCTGCTTTTGCTGTATACCAATTTTGAACATATCTCTGCACTGAAAAGGCAGTTGCCTTTTTTGATGGCCATAGCCAAAAAACACTTGCTAGTGGTGATTTTTTTCGAAAACACAGAATTGGAGTCTCTAATTTCAACGGATGCTGAAGATCTTCAGACCATTTATCACAAGACTATAGCCGAAAAGTTTTCCTTGGAAAAAAGATTGATGCAAAGAGAACTGCAACAATATGGCATCCAAACCATTTTGACTAAACCGGAAAGCTTGACCATCAACGCCATCAACAAATACCTCGAAATTAAAGCACGGGGCATTCTTTAAAAGTACTTTGGTGGAAATACTACTCAAAAAAAGTTTGTGGGTACCCTAAGGTGGTCAATGCAGGAAGTTGATTGTCCAAAACCAAAACTTCCGTGGATTTCGTAGCAAGCTTAAAATCAGCCGGATTTAGGTTTTGTGTCGTCAGACTGCCCATGGGACGTCTTTTATCCCGCTTTTTTGAAAAGATTTCAATGGTGACTCCGATTGTAACACCACCCAATACTGTAGCCGCTAAATCGTCATTGTCCCATCCATTCTCACGTTGTCCAGAGTCCACAGCTTCTTTGGCCACCCCAATCAAGGCACTGCCAGCCACGGCACCAACGAAGGTCCAGACCCGATTACCATCAGAGGCACGTTTTGCGATACCAGCTCCTGCCAAACCAAAAAGGTTACCACCCAAATAGTGAAGGGCTTTGTCCCGCTCTACTTGGCCTTGGAGGTTGGATGCAAACACTAAAAAAGCTAATGTGGGGATTAGTGTTCTCATGTTCTCAGGGTAAATGTAGCGAAAATTGGCTAACTCACTACTTCAAAAACGGCCCACCTCTTTTTTCGCCAGGTCAAATTCCGTCAGTAAATCTGTCATGATTTGGGAAGCAGGCTTAATGTCGTGAATCAATCCAGAAACCTGCCCTATTTCCAATTCACCCTCATCCAAATTACCCTCGAACATGCCTTTCTTGGCTCGTGCCCTTCCCAATAGCTGCTTTAATTCTTCCACGGAGGCGCCTTTTGCATAGGCTTCTTGCACCTCATGATAGAACTTGTTTTTAAGCATCCGCACAGGTGCCAATTCTTTTAAGGTAAGATGGGTATCTCCTTCCTTGGCGGCAACAATTTGTTCTTTGAAGCGTATATGGGAAGAACCTTCATCACTGGCGGCAAACCTACTTCCAATTTGAACTCCGTCTGCTCCCAAGACCATAGCTGCCAACATCGCTCGCCCTGTGGCAATTCCTCCAGCAGCGATTAGGGGAATCTTAATCTGTTCTTTCACTGATGGAATCAGCACCATGGTTGTGGTCTCGTCCCGACCATTGTGACCCCCAGCTTCAAAACCTTCAGCCACGACTGCATCCACACCTGCATCCTGAGCCTTTAATGCAAATTTGACACTACTTACCACATGAACCACGGTAATGCCCTTGCTTTTTAAGAAATCTGTCCATGTTTTTGGATTCCCAGCAGAAGTAAAAACAATTTTCACGTCATGGTCGACAATAATTTCCATTAGCTTTTCTATGTCCGGATACAGCATCGGGACATTGACCCCAAAAGGTTTATCTGTGGCTTTCTTGCACTTTTCGATATGCTCGCGAAGCACTTCGGGGTACATGCTACCAGCACCCAACAACCCAAGCCCTCCTGTATTGGAAACCGCTGATGCCAATCGCCAACCACTTGCCCAGATCATTCCACCCTGGACGATGGGATATTGAATTCCAAAAAGTGTGGCGATTTTATTTTGACCCATATTATGAAATAACCCCTGAGCCAATTAGTTCATCATCTTGATACCACGCCACGAACTGCCCTTTGGTGATTGCGGATTGTTTATCAACAAAATCCACATAAAGCCCCCCATCAGTTCTGTACAATATAGCAGGTTGAAGTGGTTGTCGATACCGTATTCGGGCCATCACTTCCATACTTTCATCCACTTCCAGTGCCAAATCCTTTCGCACCCAATGCAGCTCATCATCCTTTACAAAAAGTGTATGTCTTAAAAGTCCGGGATGGGATTTTCCTTGTCCAGTGTAAATGATGTTTTGCTCCACATCCGTATCAATAACGAAAAGTGGTTCTTTGGTGCCTCCTACATTTAGGCCCTTTCGCTGCCCAATGGTAAAATAATGTGCCCCTTGATGTTCTCCAACAACTTTTCCATCATCCAAGGAGTATTCAGGTTTTTCTGCGTTGAACGCCAACTCCTCAGTTTTGCTATCGAATATCGGAGCTGTAGTTGAAAACTGTTGCGCATCACTGGGCACTTCAACAATGACCCCTTTTTTTGGTTTAAGCTTCTGTTGTAAAAATTCGGGCAGATGTACCTTGCCGATAAAGCAAAGTCCTTGGGAATCCTTTTTATCGGCGGTTATTAAATCGTTTTCTGCAGCTATTTTTCTCACTTCAGGCTTTAAAAGCTCGCCTATGGGAAACAACGTTTTAGAAAGTTGTTCCTGGGACAACTGGCACAGAAAGTACGACTGATCTTTATTGGGATCTTTGCCCGCAAGGAGCTGATAGGTTTCTGAACCATCCTCATTTTTAATTATGCCCTTTCGACAATAATGTCCCGTAGCTACGTAATCCGCACCCAACTGCATTGCAATCTTCAGGAAGACATCAAACTTTATTTCCCGATTGCACAGCACGTCCGGATTCGGCGTACGTCCCTTTTCGTATTCACTGAACATGTAGTCCACGATACGTTCTTTGTACTCCGCACTCAAATCCACCGTTTGAAAGGGGATTCCAAGTTTTTCCGCAACAATGAGTGCATCATTGCTGTCTTCCACCCAAGGACATTCATCGGAAATAATCACGGAATCATCATGCCAATTCTTCATAAAAAGGCCGATCACCTCATATCCCTGCTCTTTTAGGAGGTATGCCGCCACACTGGAATCCACTCCTCCAGAAAGTCCTACAACTACCTTTTTCATTCCACTGATTTAACGGTGCAAAAATACAAAATGGCACGTAGTTATACCATAAGGTGCAGTTTAGCTTCGATTTGCATTGCAGACGATTTCAAAACGTTGATCTTTTGTGACAAAAAGGTGATATTCTTCACCTAACCTTGTTAATAGATTGGTATTTCGCTTAACATGGAGCATGAACATTTAAAGTTGAGCTAACCAAGAATTAAGACTGCATTTAACTAGATGCCGCTATTAAATTATACTTTCAAATCGTTGAACACAGAACCAAATTAATGAAAATGAAAACCATCCCACATTTAGGAAAATTCCTTGTTTTACTTATTTTTTCCCTATTCATTGTTTCCTGTGGCAAAAGTGATGACAATGGCGATTCCGGAACCGATGACGATGTCAGTACTACCGATGATGATCCAAATGGGGAAAATAGCCTTCCCAATATCATTGAATTGGCAGAGACGGTCGACATGCTCAGCTCATTATTGGATGCTGTGGATGCCGCCGATGCTGGCTTGGAAGAGGCCCTGTCCGGTGATGGCCCATTTACCGTCTTCGCCCCTACCAATGACGCGTTCAATGATTTACTAGATCAATTGGAGGATTTTGAGTCTTTGGGAGACTTTGATGACGATACCGAAAAGGAACTATTGGCCGAAATTCTAAAATATCATGTCGTGAGTGGAGCCGCCGAGTTCTCTACCGATTTGTCTGATGGGGACATTTTGGAAACCTTGCAAACAGAAACATTAACTGTGAATATTGACGGAAGCGTTTTTATTCAAGATAAAACAGAAGATCTTGCAGAGGTAGTAAGCGCCGATAATGACGCTTCAAACGGTGTGGTGCACATCATCAATAAGATTTTGTTGCCTCAAGCTGTTCTGGATGCACTTTTTCCAAAACCGAGCATTGTTGAATTGGTTGTGGAAATGGAGGAGCTTTCCTTGTTAGAGGAAGCGGTTCTAAAAGCTGAGTTGGACGATGATTTGTCCGCCGAGGGGCCATTTACCCTCTTTGCCCCTACGAATACGGCGATAGAGGAACTATTTGAACTTCTGGGAGATAGTTTCAATAGTTTTGATGATTTTGACAATATTGTGGAACTGGAAATACTTAAACAGATTCTAGAATACCATGTTGTTCCAGGTAACATTACCTCTGCTGATTTAGCTCCTGGCACACAAGCTACCCTGCTGTCTGATGAAAGCATTGAAATCATTGCCTCTGGCGATACCTTCGTTATTGGTGATGCTTCGGATGTGGATGCCAATTTGCTCAATATTGATAACTTGGGAAGCAATGGTGTGGTGCACATCATAGACAAAATTTTGATTCCGCAGGAAGTGCAGGATTTCTTGGATACCCTTAACCCCGATGACCCCACTTCAGGGATTCCAACAATAAGAGAGTTAGTGGAAAGCTCAGAAGAATTCTCCTTCCTCAAAGAAGCTTTGGAACTAACTGGTTTACTGGAAACTTTAGGGGAAGAAGGCCCATACACCGTTTTCGCCCCTACCAATGACACCATTAACCTGCTCTTTGGACTTCTGGGTGAATCATTGAGCAGTTTGGAGGATTTTGACCTTGATTTTGAAATAGACCTGCTGCGACAAGTATTGAGCTATCACGTATTGCCTGAGGTTGTTGCTTCGAGCGATTTAGCTGTTGGTAACGTGAACACCTTGTTACCAGAGGACCAGCTTGGGATAGGTTTCGAAGACGGTGATTTTTTTTTGCAGGATGCAATTGGGTTGAATGTTGATATTCTAATTACCGACATCCCAGCTGGGAATGGGGTGATCCACACTATAGATAGGATCTTAGTGCCACAATCCGTGATAGACACCTTAGTTAGTGAAGCTGAAAGCACGCTTTTGGCTCTTTTGGAGGAGCTTGATGATCTCGACCTATGTTTGAGTGCATTTATAATGGTACGCGACGAGTTTGAAGATGCCATACATGAAGAGTTCACTTTTTTCCTTCCAACCAATCAGGCATTTTTGGAACTGTTCGACGAACTGGATGAAATCGATTCCTTGGCAGATTTTGATACCGAAGAAGAGCTTAGGTTACTTGGAGAAATTCTTGCATATCATTTCATAGAGGGTAATAAAGCCACATCTTCCGATTTATTCGACCAACAAGAATTGCTTACACTTCAAGGAGAAACATTAAACATAAATATTGATAATAATGTGTACATCCTTGATAAAACCGAAGTACCCTCAAAAGTGACCTCTCCAGATACAGAAATATTGAATGGGGTCGTTCACATTATAGATAAAGTATTGCTTCCGCAGGAAGTGTTGGAACAGCTTTCATCCTAGAATATTAGTTTTTCCTTTACGTTAAAGTCCGGCCAGCCCTTTGGGGCATGTCGGATTTTTTATTGAGTCTATTGATTTTTCATGAAAAATGTTAAATTTTTTATAAAAAAGAATAAGCAAAAGCAACTACTTTTGTTTAAAAGTATCTTTCAAGAGTTGAACAAATTATTTATCTAAAAACAATCTCATGAAAGCACTGATCAAATTGTCCCAATTTTCCCTACTATTTCTTGCTCTAATATTGACGTCCTGTGAAAGCGACGACGACAACGACATTCTAAATCCACCACAAAGCGATACTGATATCGTAGAGGCCGCCCAAGCAACTTCAGATTTAAGCAGTTTGGTAAGTGCATTGCAAAAGGCTGATGAAAGTGCCAACAACGACTTGGTCAGTGCTTTAAGTGGGGAAGGGCCTTTCACGGTCTTTGCACCTACCAACGCTGCCTTTGCGGATCTACTCGCCCAATTGGATGGATTCGATTCCTTGGATGACTTCAATACGCAGGAACTTCAAGATTTACTTGCTGTCATCCTAACCTACCACGTAGTTCCAGGAGTTGGTGCCATTTCCACAACCTTAACCGACGGACAAACCCTCACAACGCTACAAGGAAGTAGTTTGGAAGTCTCTACTCAAGGTGGAGTGTTCATTTCTGATGCAACCGATGTCGATGCCGAGGTTACCACGGCAGATGTGGTAGCTTCCAATGGTGTAGTACATATTATAGATAAAGTATTGCTGCCACAAACTATTTTGGATGACTTGGCTGACATTATTTTGGTACCCATCACCGATTTGGTGGTAGGAAATGAAAATCTCGAAAGCTTACTTTTCGCATTGACTGCAGCTGATGGAGATTTGCCCACGGTTTTGAGAGGTGACGGACCATTTACTGTACTTGCTCCCACCGATAACGCATTTGAAACCTTCTTGGATGGCTCCGATTTGGCAGACATTCCAGTTGACGTTTTAACCAATGTACTTTTAAATCACGTCATTGAAGGAGCACTGCTTCAAGCAGATTTAGAAGGTTTAGGTTCCGGATATACCAACACTTTGGCCACCGGAGCAGGAGATGAAAATATCAGTATCTTCTTCGATACTGCAGGAGGAGTGGAATTCAACGGTGTTTCTTCCGTAGAAACTGCTGATGTAAAAGCACTAAACGGTGTGGTTCATATAGTTGATGCCGTAATAGATCTACCTAATATTGTAGACCATGCCGTGGCCAATCCAAGCCTTACATCTTTGGTCGCTGCTTTGACCGATGGTGGAAATACCACATTTACTGACTTGTTGTCCGATGAAGCTCAAGACTTTACGGTATTTGCACCAGTTAACGATGCCTTTGCAGCATTCACAAATCCTAGTTCCAATGATATCAATGATATTCTTTCCAATCACGTTATTGTCGGGACGGCAGCATTCTCCTCTGGGTTGACTAACTCATATGTCAATACTGCAGCTGAATTCGACACCGACGAGCCATTTAGTCTGTACATTAACACTGACGACGGCGTAACACTGAATGGTATCAGTAATGTTGCCATCCCAGACATCGTGGCCACAAATGGCGTAATACATGCCGTGGACGCTGTTATCGATTTGCCAAATTTAGTAGAATTTGTATCCGCAGACCCCAACTTCGATTCTTTAGAGGCCGCATTGACCACGGACGGGCAGCCTGACTTCATATTAACACTATTGGGAGATGGTCCTTTCACCGTCTTTGCTCCAACCAATGAGGCATTCCAGGCTTTGTTGGACAGCAACGATATGTGGAATGGTTTGGGGGACATAGATTCTGCATTGCTAACAAGCGTATTACAGCACCATGTGATTTCGGGAGCAAACATCCGTTCAGGTGATCTTACTCCAAATGGAGATACGGTGACTCCAGCCACTCTTGAAGGTGATACTTTCACAATTACACTTCCAGGCACCAATGAGAACATTGCCGATGTTACCGATGGTTCGGGCAATACTGGAATCGGAATTGATGTAGTTGATCTACAAGCTGCAAACGGTGTAATCCATGTTTTGGATGCCGTTTTGATTCCTGATACCACAAATTAAAATTAAAAAAGGGCCATGATCATGGCCCTTTTTTCATCCCACGATTAATATAACCCTTAAACACTTTTGAAATGAAAAAGATACTACGATTAAGGAGCTATCTCGTTTTGATTGCTCTTACGGTATTTTCATTTTCTTCCTGTGATGAAGAAGATGACGAACAAGCAGCGGACCTAGGGTCTGTTGAAGCACAAAGTAATATTGTTGAAACCGCACAAGAAACCGATGCACTCAGCTCATTGGTGGATGCTTTGCTGAAAGCAGACGAAAATGAAGATTCAGACTTGGTTACCACCTTAAGTGGTGAAGGGCCATTTACGGTATTCGCCCCAACAAACGATGCGTTTACCGCCCTACTTGAAAGTCTGGACGACTTTGACTCCTTAGAAGACTTTGATACGGATGAAGAAAGGACACTTTTGGCCACTATATTGCAGTATCATGTCGTTTTGGGACAAGCAGTTGCTTCAACAGAGCTGTCGGATGGGCAATCCATTACGACTGTCCAAGGAGAGGATGTTACAGTTGTTATAAATGAAGGTGTATTTATTGGAGATGCCACCGATACCGATGCAGAGGTTATCATTCCAGATGTTGATACTTCCAATGGCATTGTGCATGTTATCGATAAGGTTTTATTACCTCAAGCTATCATAGATGCGCTCAATGAAGGAGGGAACTTAGTAGATCTTGTAGTGAACACTGAAACCCTATCTTTATTGGAAGCAGCAGTAATCAAAGCTGGCCTTGTGGAAACTTTAAGTGGCGAAGGGCCTTTTACCGTATTTGCACCTACGAATGATGCTTTCGAAGCTTTATTAATGGCTTTGGGCAGTGATTACATGAGTCTGGACGATTTTGATACCGAAGAAGAGATTGAACTGCTTACCAATATTTTGTTGTACCATGTCATTCCAGCGCAGGTATTGGAAGCCGATTTGGAAGCAGGCGAAGTACCAACAGCTTTTGCAGAAAACCCATTGACCATTATTGAGGAAGAGGGGACATTTGTTATCGGGGATGCCTCGGATGAGAATGCCAATATTACCGCGACAGACTTTATTGCTACCAATGGCGTAGCCCACACCATAGACAAAGTGTTGTTGCCTCAAGCCGCTATCGATTTTGTGGCCTCCTTACAATTGAAGGACATTGTGGAAATTGCCATAGAGACAGATGATCTCAGTTTGTTGGTTGAAGCCTTGCAAACTGCCAATGCAGGCTTGGTAGAAACCTTAAGTGGGGATGGGCCATTTACAGTCTTCGCGCCCACAAACAATGCATTTGTTGCCTTACTGGAAGTACTTGGTGATGATTATAACAGCTTGGCTGATTTTGATACCCAGGAAGAAATCGATTTACTGATCGACATTCTTACCTATCACGTTGTTTCCGGAACAGCCGCATTTTCCACTGACCTGTCCGATGGACAAAAAATACCGACAGTTTTTGGCGATGAATTGGGCATCAACCTAAAAGATGGAACCGTACACGTTGTAGATGCTACGGATGACAATGCCACCGTTATTCTTCCCGATGTAAAAGCGAGCAATGGCGTGGTCCATGTGATCGACAAGGTACTGCTCCCACAGGTAGCACTTGATTTTGTGGCCTCCTTACAATTAAAAACCATTGTGGAGATTGCCATAGAAACGGATGACCTCAGTTTGTTGGTTAAGGCATTGCAAACGGCCAATGCAGGACTCGTGGAAACCTTGAGTGGCGATGGACCCTTTACAGTGTTCGCACCTACCAATGAGGCTTTTGGTGATTTGCTAGATCTTTTGGGGGATGACTACCACAGCCTATCCGACTTCGATACCCAAGAAGAAATTGATTTACTGATCGATATTCTCACCTACCATGTGGTTTCAGGAGTTGCTGCCTTCTCTACTGATCTTTCAGATGGACAACAAATCCCAACAGTTTTTGGCGATGAATTGGGCATCAACCTCAAAGATGGTACTGTAAATGTTGTGGATGCAACGGACGAAAATGCAACTGTTGTCCTTCCCGATGTTGAGGCCAGCAATGGGGTGGTTCATGTCATCAACAAAGTGTTGCTTCCACAGGTGGCGCTGGATTTTGTGGCAAAACTACAATTGAAAACGATTGTGGAAATCGCCATAGAAACGGATGACCTCAGCCTATTGGTAGAAGCATTACAGACCGCCAATGCAGGACTTGTGGAAACCTTAAGCGGAGATGGGCCATTTACGGTATTCGCTCCCACCAATGAAGCCTTCGGTGACTTGTTGGACCTTTTGGGTGATGACTTCCATAGTCTTTCTGACTTTGACACTCCCGAGGAACTGGATTTATTGGTCACTGTACTTACCTACCATGTAGTGGCAGGAACTGCTGCCTTTTCTACCGATCTATCCAACGGCCAGCAAATAGAGACCTTCCAGGGAGAAAAAGTGGGCATCAACATAAAGAATGGAACGGTCCATATTGAAGACGCGACAGATGAAAATGCAACTGTAGTTCTGCCTGATGTTGAAGCGAGCAACGGAGTGGTCCATGTAATCAACAAAGTGCTGCTTCCACAAGCAGCTTTGGATATACTTTCCCCTCCCACTCCCAATATTGTGGAATTGGCACAGTCGGTTGACGATTTGAGCCTTTTGGTCGATGCATTGATACAAGCAGATGCCGGCTTGGTAGATGTGTTGAGCGGTGAAGGTCCGTTCACGGTATTTGCACCAACAAATGAAGCATTTGTTGATCTTCTACACGCATTGGGCAATCAATATAATAGTTTGGAGGATTTCGATACTGATGAAGAAAAAGAATTGTTGGCC
>JANQRD010000037.1 GCA_028284725.1 Allomuricauda sp.
CAAGATGCCACCAACCTCAATCTTTCGTTAAAGTACGACCTAACTGAAAACCTCAAGTTCAGGGGATGGTATGG
The DNA here is from genome assembly GCA_028284725.1 of Allomuricauda sp. Taxonomy (GTDB): domain Bacteria; phylum Bacteroidota; class Bacteroidia; order Flavobacteriales; family Flavobacteriaceae; genus Flagellimonas. The sequence continues at coordinate 75 of JANQRD010000037.1, forward strand.
ATCTTTTAACAATTTTATTTTTAACCGCAGCTTTACTCCACTATTGGTACAACCAGAACAGCAGTTCGACACTTCCACTGGGGTCAATTACACCGAAATAAAAAGCCGTCAGGAAAATAGGCAATGGGGAGGTACATTGGAATACGATTTTGGTCAATTTTTAGACACCGACCATAATCTAAATCTTCTTCTTGGATATGAAGCTGTCGAAACTACCTTCATCGGGGGTGATATAATCAATGATACGGGATCATTTCTTACAAATGACTTTGAAAAGGTCAATTTTGCCCTTTCAGAGGATATCACAGATGCGACGGTGGTTCCTGGAACTACCTTTCCCAGAAATATTGAATCGTTCTTCGGAAAAATAGACTACAACTACAAAGAGAAATATCTTTTTAGTGCCGTACTCCGAAGAGATAACTCCTCCAGTTTTGGTCCGGATAACAGAGTGGGTTGGTTTCCGGCAGTATCAGCGGGATGGGTGATTTCAGAAGAAAACTTCATGAGCAATTCAAGAACTTTTGATCTATTGAAGCTAAGGGGAGCTTGGGGAATAAGCGGCAATGACCAATCTTCATCTCCATTCGCTTACGCTGCCACGGTCAACACACAGACCAGTTATGCAGGTCAGCCAGGAATTGCTTTGACAAGTCTTTCCAACCCCGTACTGGGATGGGAAGAGTTGACCCAATTTAACGTTGGTCTGGATATCAATGCGCTTGACAACAAACTGGGCATAACCTTAGACTATTATATCAAAGAGACCTCGGATATTTTGCTAGGGGCCACCACTCCACTGACTTCAGGGTTGAATCCCGCGATTGAAAATACTGGTTCCGTAGAGAACCGTGGTTTTGAGGTCTTGGTCTCATATCGCGAAAATTATGACAGTGGATTTGGATGGAGTGTTGGAGCCAACTTGGGATTCAACAAAAATGAGGTCACTGATTTGGGCGAGACTTCCTTCATACCGGGCGCCCAATTGACCCCACAGTTCAACGACTTTGCCACTCGGACACAGGTAGGAGATCCCATTGCGAGCTTCTATGGTTTTGTGGTCGAAGGTGTCGATGCCCAAGGGAACATGATATTTGCCGATCTTGATGGCAGCGGAAACAACCAATTGACCCCTGACGAAGGTGACAAGGCCATTATAGGTGATCCCAACCCAGATGCCACTGTTGGTTTTACCCTGGGCATGAACTATAAAGGTTTTGATTTTTCAGCCTTTATGTCGGGTACCTTGGGGAACGATATTTTCGATGCCACTATTAGATACGATGCTCTGGGAACCAATAGACCAGCCGCTTATGTCTCTGAACCAGGAGCACCTCGAAACGTTGTTGTCAGTACCACACCGAACGGGGAGCAGTTGATTTCAGACTTTCATGTACAAGATGGGAGTTATTTGAAAATGAAAAATGTATCCCTTGGTTATAGTCTCCCTGAAGACCTGATAGCCCAGATCGGATTGAGACGATTGAGACTCTACGTTTCAGGTCAGAACCTGTTTGTGTTGACCAAATACAACGGAATCGATCCAGAGATTGGTCAAAACAACACCGGATCACCATTGAACATTGGTATCGATCAAGGCTTTTTCCCGCAAGCAAGACAGTTTATCCTTGGTCTTAACATTGATTTTTAACCATCCTAACTCAAAAAACATTCGTGATGCATAGTAACAAATTATTTTTTATGGCCGCCGTAGTTCTGTTCGCTTCCTGTGCGGAAATAGACGACCTGGAACCGGTAACTGAAATCAATGCGGATACCGCTTTCAATACAGAGGATGATGTAATAGCAAGTTTGAACGCTGCCTACGACCCGTTGCAATGGCAGGCTGTGGGAGGCCAACAAACCTTTCCCTTGCTTTCACAAGGGGTAAGGGCCGATGATCTACACTCCCAATCGGCCAGTTTTTGGGCCATAGGGGCGCAATACGATCAATTCAGCACCATTATCCCCTCTTTGCCCTCAGTAGCTTCACTATGGAGCAAATGGTACAGGGCCGTTGGTCGTGCCAACTTTACCATTGACCTTGCAAACAATTTTGAAAATTATGAAACAGAGGGGCTACAACAGCAAATAGTGGCCGAAGCACGGTTTTTAAGAGGTTTGTATTATTTTGAATTGGTCCGTCTTTGGGGCGGGGTCCCGTTGTTTGAAGAACCCATTACCTCATCGGAACAGGAAATTTTCAAACCGCGTTCAACCGCCGCTGAGGTTTATGCCTTTATCGAAGCCGATCTTCAGGCTGCTGCAAGTGTGCTATCCCAACGGGGCAGTGAAAGGGTTCAGGGTTCAGCCACTTCTGGGGCTGCCTTGGGATTGCTCACCAAGGTCTTCCTATACCAAGAAAAATGGTCTGATGCCGTGGCAAGTGCCGAACAGGTCATCAACCAAGGGGTTTATAGTCTGGAAGAGGATTTTAGGAACAATTTCCTACAGACCACTGAATTTGGTCCTGAATCCCTTTTTGAAATCAACTATCAAGATGGCCTTTTTGCAGGTGGTTTCAACAACACCAACCAGCAACAAGAGGGGTCTGGTATGTGGAGATGGTCGTTCCCTTTTCTTTCGGGAACGTACCCCTCATTCAACAATTTTATCCCTAGACAGGATTTGGTCGACTTTTTTGATGATAGTGACCAAAGAAAGGAAGCTACCTTTTTATTGCCAGGACAAGTACTGAATTCGCCAGGATTGGCGGCCTTGGGGTTTGATCCGGTTCCTGACAATTTTGGCTACGCCATAGGAGTGAATACCGGATCAAAAAAGTACTTCCTGACCTTTGAGGAAGTTCAAGAACTATTGAATGTTGAAGGGTCACCGCTAAATGAAAAAATATTGCGATACGCTGATGTCTTGCTAATGCATGCCGAAGCTTCCCTTATGGGCGGAGGGGGCAATGGTCAGGCATCATTTCAACAGGTGATAGATCGGGCCTACGGCCCCGGCAATCCAGCGGCACCCAGTTACACGATCCAAGGTGTTCGTGATGAACGTCGTCGAGAATTGGCCACCGAGGGATGGAACCGTTTTACAGATTTGGTCCGTTGGGAGATCTTGGATGGTGGTGATGTCATCGGACCAGCACTTCAAGCCATAGGAAAAACTGATTTTTCAGCTCCCCGTGATTTGCTATTGCCCATTCCACAACAAGAAATAGACACCTACCCAGATGGAATGTTGGAACAGAACCCAGGATATTGATAAGAGCACTAAAAAAGGAAAAAATACATGAAAACTATAACTAATACTAGAACAAAAATCGGAGTTTGGGCGCTTTCAATTTCAACCCTAATCGCATTCGTTTCTTGCGAAGAGGAAAAGCTTTTTGATGACCTGAACAACGTTTTGCCATCGTATGTAGACGGTATCCAAAACTTAGATGAAGAAGGGGTTGACTGTGGTGGTGGTTCAGGTGTGGCCTGTCCAACATGCAGTGATGGGATACAAAATCAAGGAGAAGAGGGGATCGATTGTGGCGGACCCTGTGAGGCCTGTATTCCTACTCCGAGGGCTGATGAACTGCAAAGTTCAACCTCGCCCTATTTCTTTACGTTTGAGGCGAACGACGCTTCCTCGGGACGCAATTTACTTCCGTTGCCCCAAAATGCACAAGGGGTTACTTTCAATTTGGGAGTTACGGACCCCGCAGGAGGGGATGGACTCGTAGGACAGATATTAAGACCCGAGAACGGACCATTTGGAGGCTTTGAAGACTTTAAGTTTCAGCCGCAACCCGGATCAATCGACTTTTCTTCGAACAATAAGTTTACCATCGATGTATACATTCCATCAAGCAATGATTTTTCAGGAAATCTTGAGCCATTGGTCGAAGTTATTCTGCATGACAACATCGATGGGAATTTTTTTCAACGATGGACCATTTTACCTTTGACGGTACAAGAATCTGATTTTGATTCTTGGGTCACTTTGCGATTTGACGGAAGCAATGCCGTTTCTGCAAATGATGGTACCCTTTTAAGCGATAATACCACTTATGATAATATAACCTTGCGATTTGGCGGCAGTGGCCATCCGGAAGCAGGAGAATTTTTTGTTCGCGATTTACAAGCGGTCACATCCTTTATTGCCGATGGAACGCCCAGGGCAGATGCCCTGTCTGGTTCGGGATTACCTTTCTTTTACACTTTCGAAACAGGGGATGCCGACTCGGGACTTAATTTGTTGCCACGCCCCACGGCAGAACAAGGAGTGGTACCCACCTATCGTGTTTCGGATCCTGCGGGAAGCACTGATGCCGTGACTCGAATCTTGAGGCCAGAAAATGGGCCGTTCGGAGGTTTCGAAGACTTCAAGTTTCAACCACAACCAGAAAACATTGATTTTTCCGTGTACAATAAATTCAGGCTCGATGTGTACATTCCCTCATCCAATGATTTTTCTGGAAATCTGGAACCTTTGGTAGAATTGATCTTGCATGATAATGTTGATGGTAATTTCTTTCAGAGATGGACCATAGTTGCCATCACCATAGACCCCGCTGATTTTGACTCATGGGTCACCGTCGAGTTTGATGGAACTACTGCAATATCAGCTGCTGACGGTACTACATTGCTACCTGATAATGATACCTACGACAATTACACCTTACGATTTGGTGGTTTTGGTCACGTAGAGCAAGGCGAGTTTTTCATCAAAGACTTTGTGCCCGTGATGGAATAGGGAAAACGACAACAAATAATTGGGGAAGACAGTGTAATTCAGCAATTACCCAAAGAAAAGACTGGATATGACAAAATAGTTTTGAGTTAGTTAATTTTTCTTTGAGGATTAGGGAGAAGATACAATTTCATATGCTTCTCCTTAATTTTTAAAGCGTGATCCCAAAAAGATCAAGTTTAGTACAAATCGTAAAAAAGTACCATGGTACCAAGTAGTTTAAAACGGTGGTTGACCTATTTTTTTATCTGGGGATTATTGGCGCAGTGTTCATCCAATGGAACCGCTGAACCAATAGAACTAGGGGCATCTTGTTTTGATAATGTCCAAAATGGCGACGAGGAAGAGGTAGACTGCGGTGGAAGTTGTGCCCAGCCATGTGAGCCTGCAGAACCTGTTGGAATACCGACAACAGGATATGAGACACCTATGGAATATTCAGGATATACTTTGGTATGGTCAGACGAGTTTGATGAAAACGGACTTGATGCGACCAAGTGGAGCTATCATTTGGGTGATGGATGTCCTGGGTTATGTAACTGGGGCAACAATGAAGAACAGTATTTTACCGATAGTGCCGATAACCTTTATCTAGACCAAGGTAATTTGATCATTACGGCGCGCAATCAATTCGAGTCGGGAAAAAATTACACGTCTTCCAGAATACATACTGACGATAAGTTTGAGTTTCAATTTGGACGAGTTGATATCAGGGCTAGTATGCCTTCGGCCCCCGGAACATGGGTTGCCCTATTTATGTTCAATAAGGAATATACCATAGCAGATCCTGATGCATATTGGCCCAGTGGTGGTGAGATCGATATTATGGAGTATCTGGGAGAAAACAAAGACAACATTTTGGGAACTGCACACTATGGAACGGATTTTCCGGCAAACCATCATTTTGATTCCGTTGACTTTTCATCATTGAATGGTGTTTCGTTTGACGAGGTGTACTACGTCTTTTCCATCATATGGGAAGAGGATAGTATCACTTGGTTGGTAAACGATGTTGCTTACCATACCATAACTCCAGAGACCACTCAAGGTAATGGACAGCCCTACCCATTTAACGATGGGTTCTATTTTGTTTTTGCACTGTCGGTTGGCGGCAATTTGCCCAGCGCCTCCCCATCGCCTGCAGATTTTCCTGATTCTTTGATAATCGATTATATCAGGGTTTTCCAAGAAGAATAAACCAATGGAACGAAATCAAATAGGTAAGTTTATTAGAGAATGGAATAAAAAATTGAAATAAAAAAGTCTTAAACGATAAACACTATTGGTTCAGATTGCAGTAGCCGATCCGAAACGTATAACAACAGTAATGTACTTTATAGGATTAGATATAGGAAGTTCTTCGGTCAAGGTGGCCCTAGTTGAGCAAGATACGGGAAAATCTGTAGGGGTCGTACTTGAACCCAAGGAGGAGATGTTGATGTATGCTCCAGAAAAGGGTTGGGCCGAACAAAAACCAAAAGATTGGTGGGACTGTGTTTGTCAGGGCATCAAAAAAATTAAAAAAGACCATAATGTTTCCAAAAACGAGATTGTAGGTATTGGTATCTCGTATCAAATGCATGGATTGGTCATAGTTGATGCCAAGGGGGCACCATTGCGCAAATCCATTATCTGGTGCGATAGTAGGGCGGTAGAAATAGGGAATAAGGCATTCTGGCAAATAGGGGAAGATTACTGCCAAAACCATCTATTGAATTCCCCGGCAAACTTTACACTTTCCAAATTAAAGTGGGTCCAGGAAAACGAACCGGAAACCTTCGCGAAGATTCACAAGTTCATGTTACCTGGTGATTATATTGCCTTTTGTCTGTCTGGTGTCATCAACACAACGATCTCAGGTCTTTCAGAAGCCATTCTATGGGATTTTAAAGACAAAAAAATAGCCTCCCCGGTGTTGGATTACTTCCAAATTGACGGTACTCTTGTTCCTGAAGTAGTAGAAACCTTTGCACAACAGGCAACTGTATCAAAAGAGGGTGCTTCAGAAAGTGGATTGCAAGAGGGAACACCAATTCTGTATCGTGCCGGAGATCAACCCAACAATGCACTTTCACTTAATGTCCTCCATCCAGGAGAAGTGGCCGCCACTGGTGGAACCTCTGGTGTTGTATATGCCGTGACCAATAGTCTTATGGTAGAAGAGTATGAAAGGGTAAACAATTTTGCGCATGTGAACTATGGAGGCAACGGTGAGCAAAGTATTGGTAAGTTGCTCTGTATCAATGGCGCCGGCATCCAATATCGCTGGCTAATGAACAACCTTTCGGTAGCATCTTATGAAGAAATGAATCAATTGGCGGCAAATGCGGAAGTTGGATCTGATGGGGTTTGTCTGATCCCCTTTGGGAACGGGGCCGAGCGAATGCTGTTGAACCAAGATGTAGGAACACGACTTGTTAACTTGAACCTGAACAGACATTCAAAGGCACATCTGTGCAGAGCGGCATTGGAGGGTATAGCCTTTTCGTTTGTTTATGGTATTGAGATAATGAAAAGAGATGGTATTGAAACCAAATTCATCCGCGCCGGAAATGACAATTTGTTCCGGTCAGAAATATTTGCCAATACCATAGCTACCCTTATCGGAAAAGAAATAGAAATATACAACACTACCGGGGCCATAGGTGCTGCCAGGGCTTGCATTTTGAAAGATGGTGGCTTTTCGAAATTTGAATCATACATGAAGAATGACCATGTAATGACCTTTATGCCCTTTAAAGACAAGGAGCCCTATAAAACGGCATATCACAATTGGAAAAAAGAACTCGAATTAATCATTAGTAAATAATATCTAAAGATGGCACTCTTAGGAGAAAAGGAATTTTTTAAGGGAATAGGTGAGATAAAGTACGAGGGTAGGGATTCAGACAATCCCATGGCCTTTAAGTTTTATAATCCAGAACAAAAAGTGGCTGGAAAGACAATGAGCGAACATTTCAAGTTTGCCATGGCCTATTGGCATACCTTGTGTGGAACTGGGGGTGACCCCTTCGGACCGGGAACAAAGCGATTTCCCTGGAGCACCTCTTCTGATCCGATAAAAGCTGCCAAAGACAAAGCTGACGCAGCTTTTGAATTCGCTACCAAAATGGGTTTTGAATACTACTGTTTTCATGATTTTGACTTGGTCGATGAGGCCGAAACATTGGCCGAA